>NZ_JBHYJH010000027.1:0-71151 GCF_042740445.1 Streptomyces sp. NPDC059003
GTGCCGTGGCACACACGCGAAAGCCGTGCGCCCCCGTCCGCTACAGCGGGGGCGCACGGCTGCCTCGGCGGAACCCCGCGTCAGGCCACCGCCGCCGGCTCGCGCGGCACGGCCGGTGCCATCGGCGTACGGCGCCCGCGCCGCGCCCCGAGCAGCACGGCCGTCAGGCCGAGCCCGGCCCAGACGGCGAGCGTGACCACGGGCCCCGTGGCCGCCGCGCCGTCGAAGAACGCCACCGACCGGAGCAGCGAGCCGCCCGCGCCCGGCGGAAGCAGCTGACCGATCAGGCCGACCGGCTCGGGCAGCAGCTGCGGCGCGCTCGTCACGCCCGAGAACGGGTTGCCGAGCAGCACCATGAGGAGGGCGCCCACGCCGATCCCGGCCGGTCCGAGCAGCGCCGCGCACCCGGCGACGGCGGCGGCCACGGCGAGCGTCGACAGGCCCAGGGTCCCTGCCTCCGCCCACCAGTTGCCGGTCAGGATGCCGAGCCAGCTGTCCGTGAGCGCGGCCGCGACCAGGCCCACGAGTGCCGCGGCGGCCAGCAGGGCGCCGACGGCACGGGCGCCGCGCAGGCCGCGCAGTGCCACCAGGGCGCCCGCCGCGACCCCCGTGATCGCCATCGGCAGCACGCTCGCCCCCAGGGCTGAGCCGCGCGGGTCGCCGGCGGGCGCGGGCACCACGTCGACCGTCGCGATCCGCGTGCCCTCCGGCGCCCCCGCGGTGACGGCCTCCTTGAGGAGCTGGGCCACGACCGGGCTCGCGGCCGACGCCGTCAGGAGCTTCGGGCCCCGCTCGGTCGCGACGACCGCCCCGTACACGGTCCGGTCCTCGATCGCGGCGCGGGCCGCCGCCTCGTCGGCGTACCGGTGGATGTCGAACGCGCCCTCGCGCTGCTCCAGTTGCCGCTGCACGGGACCGGTCGCGACCGCCGGGCCCGCGACGCCCAGCGGCAGGTCGCGCGGCGCGGTCCTGGCGGCGGGCCAGGCGAAGGCCCACAGGGTGAACGCCACGATGACGGGGACGAGGAGGGCGACCGTCATCATGCGGCGGGTCAGTGCCGGTGCCGGTGCCGGTGTCGGCGAGGCGGTGGGCGGCGTGGACATGGGGTTCTCCAACGAAGTCACGTAGAGCGCTGTGAAGAGCGGGCTATAGAGAAGGATCGTTCGTTTTTGCTCCTGGCCCCACTGTGAGGGCGGGCTCTCGCACTTGTCAAGAAGGAATGTTCGTTTTACGTTGAGCGCCATGGCTCGCGTATCCCAGGAACACCTCGACGCCCGTCGCCGTCAGATCCTCGACGGCGCCGCGCTCTGCTTCGCCCGCAACGGCTTCCACGCCACCTCCATGCAGGACGTGCTGAAGGAGGTCGGCCTCTCGGCGGGCGCGGTGTACCGCTACTTCAGCGGCAAGGAGGAGTTGATCGGCGCCATCGTCGGCGAGGTGCTCCGCGAGCTCAGGGAGACCTTCGAGGCCGCGGGGCGCGAGACGCCGCCCCCGCCCCCGGACGTCCTGGTCGGCCGAGCGTTCGGCCAGGTGCTCGACCTGAAGCCGGGCCTGCGCGACGGCGACAGGCCCTACTTCCCGCGCCTGATCGTGCAGGTGTGGACGGAGACGCTGCGCAACCCCGAGCTGCGCGAGGTCATGCAGTCCGGCTACGACCGGGTGCGCGCGGCCTGGGTCGGGATCGTCGAGGGCTACCAGGCGGCGGGCATGATCCGTGACGACGTCCCGGCCGACCACGTCGCGCGGACGATGATCGCGGCCGCGCAGGGATTCGTCGCCCAGATCGCCCTGTTCGACGACGTGCCGGTCGAGGCGTTGCAGCAGGGGCTGCGTGGCCTGATGAGCATGGCGGGGCCCAGGTGAACGGGTATGGCGGAACCCCGCTGACGGTCATGGCCGGGTCAAAGAGTGGTTAACCTCGCTGAAACTCCGCCCCACTAGCCTGCCACGCCACGCCACCTGGAGATCTCCGTAGCTAAGGTGCGCAAGGGCGCGCATATCGCTGCGCGCTACATCTATCGTCGCGGTGGCCGCGGCAGCCGGACCCCGCACGGTCCGGCGCGAGGACTGTGAGGTGGGACGTGCAACTGACCCCGCACGAGCAGGAGAGACTGCTCATCCATGTGGCCGCCGACGTGGCCGAGAAGCGCAGGGCGCGCGGGCTCCGCCTCAACCACCCCGAGGCGATCGCGCTCATCACCTCGCACATCCTCGAAGGCGCCCGCGACGGCCGCAGCGTCGCCGACCTGATGTCGTCGGGGCGCAGGGTGCTCACGCGGGACGACGTCATGGAGGGCATCCCGGAGATGATCCACGACGTCCAGGTCGAAGCCACCTTCCCGGACGGCACCAAGCTCGTCACGGTCCATGACCCGATCGTGTGACGGGAGTTACGCGCCAGTGATCCCCGGAGAGATCCTCTTCGCCGACGCGCCCGTGCCCTTCAACGAGGGCCGCGCGACCACCCGTCTCACCGTCCTCAACGCCGCCGACCGCCCCGTCCAGGTCGGCTCCCACTACCACTTCGCCGAGGCCAACCCCGGGCTCGACTTCGACCGGGCCGCCGCCCACGGCAAGCGGCTCAACATCGCCGCGGGCACCGCCGTGCGGTTCGAGCCCGGCATCCCCGTCGACGTCGAACTCGTCCCGCTCGCCGGAGCGCGGGTCGTACCCGGCCTGCGCGGCGAGACCGCGGGCCCGCTCGACGCGCCCGCCCACACCCCCGCCGACCGGGCCGGAGGTGCCCCCGATGCCTGAGCTCTCCCGGCCCGCGTACGCGGACCTCTTCGGCCCCACCACCGGTGACCGGATCCGGCTCGCCGACACCGATCTGCTCGTCGAGATCGAGGAGGACCGCGCCGGCGGGCCCGGACTCTCCGGCGACGAGGCGGTGTTCGGCGGCGGCAAGGTCATCCGCGAGTCGATGGGCCAGTCCCGCACGACCCGCGCCGAGGGCGCGCCGGACACCGTCGTCACCGGCGCCGTGATCCTCGACCACTGGGGCGTCGTCAAGGCCGACGTCGGCATCCGCGACGGCCGGATCACCGGCATCGGCAAGGCGGGCAACCCGGACACGATGGACGGCGTGCACCCCGACCTCGTCATCGGGCCCGAGACCGAGGTCCTCGCGGGCAACGGCAGGATCCTCACCGCGGGCGGCATCGACACGCACATCCACTTCATCTCGCCGACCATCGTCGACGAGGCCCTCGCCTCCGGCGTCACCACGCTCATCGGCGGCGGCACGGGCCCGGCCGAGGGCAGCAAGGCGACCACGATCACCCCCGGCGCCTGGCACCTGGCGAGGATGTTCGCGGCGATGGAGTCGAGCCCGGTCAACATCGGCTTCCTGGGCAAGGGCAACACCGTGTCCGCCGCGTCGATGCACGCCCAGCTCCGCGCCGGCGCCGTCAGCTTCAAGATCCACGAGGACTGGGGCGCGACGCCCGCCGTGATCGACGCCTGCCTGAACGTGTGCGAGGAGACCGGCGCCCAGCTCGCCGTCCACACCGACACGCTGAACGAGGCGGGCTTCGTCGACGCCACGTTCGCCGCCGTCGCGGGCCGCACGATGCACGCCTTCCACGTCGAGGGCGCGGGCGGCGGCCACGCCCCCGACATGATCACGGCGGTCTCGCTGCCCAACATGCTGCCGAGCTCCACCAACCCGACGCGCCCGCACACCGTCAACACCGTCGAGGAGCACCTCGACATGCTGATGGTCTGTCACCACCTCAACCCCGCGGTGCCGGAGGACCTCGCCTTCGCCGAGTCCCGCATCCGCCCGACCACCATCGCGGCCGAGGACATCCTCCACGACCTGGGCGCCATCTCCATCATGTCGTCGGATTCGCAGGCGATGGGCCGCGTCGGCGAGGTCATCATGCGCACCTGGCAGACGGCCCACGTGATGAAGCGCCGCCGGGGCTCCCTGCCCGGCGACACCCGCGCCGACAACCACCGGGCACGGCGGTACGTCGCCAAGTACACGATCAACGCGGCCGTCGCGCAGGGCATCGAGCACGAGGTCGGCTCGGTGGAGAGCGGCAAGCTCGCCGACCTGGTCCTGTGGGACCCGGCGTTCTTCGGCGTGAAGCCGCACGTGGTCCTCAAGGGCGGCCAGATCGCGTACGCGCAGATGGGCGACGCCAACGCCTCCATCCCGACGCCCCAGCCGGTCCTGCCGCGCCCCATGTTCGGCGCCCACGGCAAGGCGCCCGCCCGCAACTCCCTGAACTTCGTGACCCAGTCCGCCCTGGACGACGGTCTGCCGGAGCGGCTCGCCCTGGACCGCCCCTTCGTGGCCATCCGCTCCACGCGCGGACGCACGAAGGCCGACATGCGCGAGAACGACGCGCTGCCCCGCGTGGAGGTCGCCCCCGACAGCTTCGCCGTCACCATCGACGGCGAACTCGTCGAGCCGGCCCCCGCCGCCGAGCTGCCGCTGGCCCAGCGGTACTTCCTCTTCTGAGGGGTGCCGATGTCACGAGCCGCACTCCTCGTCCTGGCCGACGGCCGCTTCCCCGCCGGCGGGCACGCCCACTCCGGCGGCGCCGAAGCGGCGGTCAAGGCCGGGCGGATCACCGGGGCCGCGAGTCTGGAGGAGTTCTGCCGCGGGCGGTTGCACACGACGGGCCTGGTGAACGCCGGCCTCGCCGCGGCCGCCGCCCTCGGTCTCGACCCGGTGACACTCGACGCCGCCGCGGACGCCCGGACTCCGTCCGCCGCCCTGCGGGCCGCCGCCCGCAAACTGGGACGCCAGCTCCTGCGGGCAGCCCGCGCGGCCTGGCCCTGCCCCGAACTCGACGCCCTCGCCCGCCGGTTCCCCAAGGGCGCCCACCAGCCGGTCGTCCTCGGCGTGACCGCGCGGGCCGCCGGGCTCGGGCCCGATGACGCGGCGTACTGCGCGGCGTACGAGAGCGTGAGCGGCCCCGCGACCGCCGTCGTACGACTGCTCAGCCTCGACCCCTTCGACGCGACGGCGGCACTCGCGCGGCTGGGGCCCGACCTGGACGACGTGGCCCACCGTGCCTCCGCGGCGGCCGCGCGAGCCGTGGCCGACGGCACCGACGCCCTCCCCGCGGGCTCGGCCCCCCTCCTTGAGATCTGGGGGGAGGCACATGCGGCTCGGCCGGTGCGCCTGTTCGCGTCATAGCCGGTCGAGAGCTCCCGATGGATCCAGCCCGTCCGGCGTTTGAGGACGAGGCGCGCAGCGCCGATAAGGCGGGGTGCTAGGGGGCGCAGCCCTCTAGTTCGGGAAGGGGCGGGCCTGGGGCGCCCCGCGCGGCACCCACCCACCCGCACCACCACCCAGCCCCCCAACAACAAGGAGCACCCATGCACCTGGACCACTCCCACGACCACGCCACCGCGATAAGCGCGGACGCCCACCGCCCGGACGGCACCCGCCGAGCCCTGAGGATCGGCCTGGGCGGCCCGGTCGGCTCCGGCAAGACAGCCACCGTCGCGGCCCTCTGCCACGCACTCCGCGACGAACTCTCCCTGGCCGTGGTGACGAACGACATCTACACCAAGGAGGACGCCGAATTCCTGCTCAGGGAGGCCGTGCTGCCGCCGGAGCGGATCACGGCGGTGGAGACGGGCGCCTGCCCCCACACGGCCATCAGGGACGACATCTCCGCGAACCTGGAGGCGGTGGAGGACTTGGAGGACGAGGTGGGCCCCCTCGACCTCATCCTCGTCGAATCCGGCGGCGACAACCTGACGGCCACGTTCTCGCGCGGCCTGGTCGACGCGCAGATCTTCGTGATCGACGTGGCGGGCGGCGACGACATCCCGCGCAAGGGCGGCCCGGGCGTCACGACGGCCGACCTCCTGGTCGTGAACAAGACCGACCTCGCCCCGCACGTGGGCTCCGACCTGGCCCGCATGGCCGCCGACGCGAAGGCGCAGCGCGCGGAACTGCCGGTGGTCTTCCAGTCGCTGAGGTCTCAGGACCACGTCGCGGAGGTCGCGGGTTGGGTGCGCGCACAGTACGCGGCATGGACGACGTCACCGTGACGCACTCCCTGGCAGGCAAGGCGGCCCCGCACGCTCCGGCGGGCGTCCACGCCACGGCCCGAGTGGTCGCCCGCGCCGACGGACGGGGCGGCACGGCGCTGCCCGTGCTGGACAGCGACGGCCCGCTCGCGCTCCGCCGCACCCGTGCCGCGGGCCGCGAGGCCCACGTGACGCTCGTGGGGGCGATGAGCGGACCGCTGGGCGGCGACCACCTGGCCGTGGAGGCGACGGCAGAGGCGGGGGCACGGCTGCGCGTCGGCTCCGCCGCGGCGACGCTGGCGCTGCCCGGCCAGGACGGCTCCGACGCCCGCTACGACGTGCGTCTGACCGTCGCCGAGGGCGCCGAACTGCGCTGGCTGCCCGAACAGCTGATCTCGGTCCGGGGAAGCGCCCTGCGGGTCACGACAAACGTCGACGTGGCTCCGGGCGGGCGCCTGGTGCTGCGCGAGGAACAGGTCCTCGGCCGGACCGGCGAGGCCCCGGGCCGACTCAGCACCCGCCTGACCGTACGCCACGCAGGCCGCCCACTCCTCGACCAGGAACTGCACTGCGGCCCCGGCGCCCCCACAGGCTGGGACGGCCCCGCAGTCCTGGCGGGCCACCGCGCGGTAGGCCAACTCATAGTCGTAACACCAGAGTTCGAAACGCAGCGCCCCCGCCCCACCCTCCTGACCGAATGGGCAGCCCTCACCCCCCTCCCCGGCCCCGCCGTCCTGATCACAGCAGTCATGCCAGACGCCCGACACCTCCGCCGCACCCTGGACGAGGCCCTGAGCACCTTGGACTAGCCCGCCGTACGCCCCGCTCCGGTTGTGACGGGCAGCTTCCCTTCGCGTGCGCTCGTCGCCGTCCGTGGGCGTTGTCACGCAGTCACGCGGCATGAGCGGACCGTACTCCGCCGGTCGACGCCCTGCGCTATCAACTGTCCTTTCCGTGGCAGGAAGCAACCCTCGCACCGCAGTTGCCTCCTCTGCTGCCCGGGGATGATCTCGCGTCGAACCGCCCCGGTGAGAGCCTGCGCAAGCTTCTCGCGGCAGAGGGGCCCACGTCGGCCCAACGGGTCGTCAACTGGCTGCTGCGGCGCACGACCGACGGGCGCAAGAGCGAGACGGAGGCCCATCGCGTGCAGGCAGTGCTGGAGCGCTATGTCGGCTTCCCGGTCCATGTCGAGCCTGTGCTCGTCCTCGCCGCCGTGGGGGCGCGGTGAGGCACTGCTGGGCGCCGAAGCAACCCTCGCCGCGACATGCGGGAACCGTTCACCGGTACTAAGGACTCCGTTTATCGGATTGGCAAGTCAGGGGAGGGTTTGAGCGGGGCCAACTGGTCAGCTGACCTGCCCGGATGGGCCGCCGCTGTTCGCGCCTGTCCGGGGTCGTCCGTCGGAATTGTCACGTAGTTAGACACTCAGTGCCGCATGGTGGCGACTTGCGGTCAATTGCCCCGAAGGGCCCCGTGCACTTGTGTAGCCATAGAGCTCTGACCTGCTGTGGAGTGACGATACTTGGGGTCTGGAGGGGCAACGTCGATACGTATTCGTCTGAGGGTGGTGCCGTTGCAGCGAAACTGCAACGGCTTCGGAGGCCGGTTGGGTCCCGCGGATCTCTCATGGTCAGGGCGACGCTCAGGTGCCAGTACTGGAGCCATCCCGTAGATACGCCGCAGGGCCACGTATAGGTACTGCTCATGCCCAGGGTGTCGGTCAGCGCCCGAAACACCTGCCCCAGCAGCTCGTTCGTCTAGCGGGGCAGAGGTGGCATAGGCGCGCTGGCCGCAAGGTGTTCACCTACGAGCCACAGCACCTCGTGTAGGTCTGCGGCGCTGGCCTGGTCTAGCTCGACCCACAATCGACTCGGCATCATGGCGTCGGTGGGCCGAGCCTTTGTAGCCCCGACCGCCCTGCCCTGCCTGAGGGACCAACAAAGTTCACCACTTACCACGCGTCGCCTGATCGATGCCATTACAGTAGGTAACTGCGCAGTGCAGCTTTGAATAGGTGGGGGCATGGACTCTTTCGATCTCCAGAAATTGACGGACTATGATTTCGAGGCGCTCTGTAAAGACGTGCTGGAGGAGATTCTCGGAGTTAGGCTGGAGATCTTCTCTCAGGGCGCAGATAAGGGAATCGATCTGCGCTATATGTCAGCGCGCGGATCGAGTATCGTGATCCAGTGCAAACATTGGTTTAAGTCCGACCGTTCCACTTTCATTCGCCGCCTGAAGAAGGACGAGCTGCCGAAAGTTAGAAAGCTGGAGCCGGAACGCTATATTATTGCCACGAGCGTTCCAATGAATCCACAAGCCAAAGAAGTCATTCAGGCGGATTTCGATCCGTATGTAAAGTCACCGTCCGACATTCTCGGACTTGAAGACATTACGAGATTCATTGCGTCTCGGCCTGAAATTGTCAGGCGGCACATTAGGCTGTGGTTGAATGACGCCACGGTGCTTGAGTCGGCATTGTCGCGTAATGTCCTGTGGAGGTCAGAGCACTTTTCGGAAGAGGTGCAGGAAACTCTGCGGACATATGTACCGAATGATAGTTTTCGTCAAGCATTGGGCCTGCTCGAAGAGTCACATGTCTGCATAATTTCAGGAATTCCGGGAGTGGGGAAGACTACGCTAGCTCACATCCTGTCTGCGAACTATGCGGATCAGGGCTATGAGCTAGTGCACATCTCTGCAGATATCGAGGACGCATACCGACTTTGGGACAAGAGGGCCCGTCAGCTATTTGTGTACGACGATTTTCTGGGACAAAGCGTACTTGATGATAAGCTTAACAAGAACGAAGACCAACGCTTGATATCCATCATGAAGAGAATCAAAGGGGATCCTCGCAAAAGACTCATCTGCACGACTCGTGGATACATTTTGGAGCAAGCTCGGCAGAGGTACGAGCGGCTGAGTAGTGCAGATTTCTCACCTATGACGTTTACTGTTGAAGTGGATCAATACACTCGCGACGTTCGAGCGGCGATTCTGTACAACCATGTCTTTTGGTCGGCTTGGCCAGATGAAATCAAGGCGATGTTTTCCATTCCGGGCAACTATGAGCCAGTAATTGAACACAGGAATTTCAACCCGCGCGTAATCTCTGCCACGCTAGCTGCGGACTTTGATGCGAGTCTCGGGCACCCATCATCACAACTTGTAGGCAACTTGGATGATCCTGCCCTTGTTTGGCAGCACATCTATGAGCTTCAGTTGTCTAAGTGGGAACGCGATTTGCTCTCCGTTGTCCTAACGCTGCCGCGAGGGCAAGTATCCGCACTCGAAAATGCACTGCTTGCGCGAACTGGCTGGACGCGACCCCAGATCAGGCAAAGCCTTCAAGTGCTGGATGGTACATTCCTTTCCGTTCGTCAGGGGAGCTTCCCGACAGTGGAGTTCCATAATCCCTCGGCGTCTGAATTTGTTGTTGGAGAGTTGTTCAGTCACCCGTCAGCTTTGGCTGACATAATTTCAGCCGTGCGATCCTTTGAGCAGCTTGAGAAATTGTGGTCTCTCCTTCTTCAACGGTTCACCGAAGGGTTGGATGAGTATGAGGCGTACGTCAGCATTCTGGCCGACTCGGCGCTAACATTCTGTGGTAAAGGCGGCACCGATCGCGCATTCGGCTCTTCGCTCATCGTGTCTTCGTTTGAAATTGCGGAAGCCTCCGGAAATGCAAAGCTCGCAAAGCGGGTTGCTGAAATGCTGTCCACTCGAGGTGTTGTTTATAGAATTCGATACTTCTCGGAAATACTTGAACTGATCAAGGGTGTCGGAGAGTCAAAGAATCCACACATCCGAGCCTGTTATGAAAGTGTGCGGCTGGAAGGGTTGAGTGCAATCCTTAATCGGGAAGAGGGGCGGGCTGCTCCTGTTCGTGCCGCGCTCTACGCGCTAGAGCTCGTAGACTTTCTGGGTGAAGCCACATGTTTCAGGATCTGTGATGCGGCCGTTGGCGTTGCCTACGGAATTCTGGATGAATATGACGATGCCTGGGGGGATGTTGGCTACGACGATGTCGAAGTAGCGCTGCATTTTGCAGAACAGTGGGCTCCTAGAGAGAACTTTTGGCCCGACTGGGAGCAGATGATGAGCGATCTTGGTGTGGCGTCCTGGGAAGGGATTGAGGCGGCCGAGATGGGCCAATATGATGACTTTGACGAAAATGATATAGGCGTCGATGCGCATGAAGGTGATCCTGTATTTGGCCTAATGCAGTCTCTATCGTCATCACGACATGAGCGTGAGTGACTCTAATGGTGAGCAATTTCCAGAGGTTAACCGAGGTGCAGGTTGCTAACTAGGTCGATGGAGCGGCTTTGGGCGGGAGCTGCTTTGGGGCGAGTGATCATGGCCCATTAAGCTTCCGGCGAGTCGGGCAGTCTGTGGACCTGCCCGTTAAAGCAGGACGTGTGGGCCGTGATCTTCGAGGCTCGCCCCAAAGTGGCTGCCTAAAGCCGTGGAGCCGACCGCCCCAGCCACGGGGCCACGACCCAGGTAGCGGGTGAGCCCGTGGACTTCCGCCGCCACGATCCGGCCTGATCGGTAACACAAAGTGTCTGTGACCTTGAGGTGCGGCAATCCCCTTGACCTCATGGTCCGGTGCTGGGTTCTTAGCCCTGTGGGTGGGTAACGGACGGCGACCTGCAGCGGCGGCGGAGACATTTAGCGGCGGGGCGGCGTCCCACCCCTTTGGGACCCTCGATCCTTCGGATTGAGCCCCTTGCGGGACGGCTCGGGCCTGGTGAGGGTGTTCTTGATGCGTGCGCCTTGTGGTCTTAGGGATGCTGAAGCGTTCCCCCTACAAGGTCGGATCGTGGTGGTGGAAGTTCACGGGCTTGGCCCGCGCCACCTGGGGCGTGGCCCCGCGGCTGGGGCGGTTGGGGGCCTCCGGCTGCCGGCGGCGGCAAAACCGGAGGAGCCGAACCCTTCCCGACGCAGGCCCGCAAAGCCCTCCTCGACGCCCAGAAGCGCGGCGCCTGGCTCTTGCACACCAACCGAGACCAGCGCCCTGACGGGACACGGCAGACAGTCAACCCGCATACCCGCCCGGCGCCCACACTGACCGGGAAAACCGGCGCTCAATGGGTCCTCAAGCACAGCAACCGCGCCAACGCCACCGTCCGCCGGGCCGACGAACCCGCCGCGACCCTGGTGTTCGGACACGCGGGCAACGACGTCTCCTGGCACTCCCAGACGCCCGCGGGCTACGACTCGGTGCGGATCAGCATCCAGGAAGCCGCCGCTCTCCAGACGTTCCCTCCCGGCTACCCCTTCCAGGGCACCAAGACCCGCCAGTTCGAACAGATCGGCAACGCCGTCCCGCCCCTGCTCGCCACTGCCGCCCTGCGCCCCCTGATCCCGGCAGCGCTGGAGGTGGCCGCATGACCGACACCGCCACCCTGGCGGGCCCGGACCCGGCCACCCTCACCGACGCACTACGGGTGGCCGGGCAACCGGACTTCGACCGCTGGCACGAGCAGATCAGCCGCACCGGCGGATGCGCCGACCCGATCCGCCTGACCGGCGGGACCCGGACCATCGACCCGGCCAACAAGACCGTGCTGCACGCCTACACCACCGACCGCGAACCCGGCGGCGTGCTGCGCATCGCCTGCGGCAACCGCCGTGCCTCCCGCTGCCCGGCCTGCGCCTGGACCTACGCCGGCGACACCTACCACCTCATCCGCGCCGGACTCGTCGGCGACCCCGCCAAAGGCACCCCGCCCACCGTGCGCGACCACCCCCGCATCTTCGCCACCCTCACCGCGCCCTCGTTCGGCCCCGTCCACAACCGCCCCACGTCCGGCCGCTGCCGCTGCGGCACCCGCCACACTGAGGACGCGCCCGAACTCGGCACTCCGCTCGACCCGGACACTTACGACTACGCGGGCGCCGTGCTGTGGAACAACCACGCGAGCGACCTGTGGCGCTACTTCACGATCTACCTCCGCCGCGAGATCGCACGCCGGGCAGGGCTCACCCAGAAAGCCGCCCGCGAAGCCTCCCGGCTGTCTTTCGGCAAGGTCGCCGAGTACCAGAAACGCGGCGCCGTGCACTTCCACGCCGTGATCCGCTTCGACGGACCCGACGGACCCGACACCCCGCCGCCGGCATGGGCCACCCTCGCCCTGCTCACCGACGCCATCCACGCGGCCGCTGCCCGCGTCCGCGTCGACGTCCCCCCAGCCGACGGCCAGCCGGCCCGGACCCTGTCCTGGGGCACCCAACTCGACCTGCAACCCATCGGCGCCTTCGGCCACGGCGAAGAGATCACTGAACAGGCCGTGGCCTCCTACGTCGCCAAGTACGCCACCAAGGCGGCGGAGACGACGGGCACCGTGGATCGTCGCATCGGCAACAAGGAAGCCCTCACCCTCCTCAACGTCCCCGACCACCCCCGGCGTTTGATCGAAGCCTGCCTCGACCTCCACGCCGCCTACCCCGAGCGGAAGTTACGCGACTGGGCCCACATGCTCGGCTTCCGCGGCCACTTCTCCACCAAGTCCCGCCGCTACTCCACCACCCTGGGCGCCCTGCGCCAGGTCCGCGCCGACTACCGCGCCGCACAGCAACGCCAGGCCCTCGGCCTGCCCGACCCCGACGAACACCCCGAAGCAAGCGTGCTCACCCTCGCCCACTGGACCTACGCCGGACACGGCCACACCCCCGGCGAATCCTGGCTCGCCGCTTCGATCCACCGCGACATCCAGGCCAACCGCGCAACCGCCCGCCAAGAACTGCCCGCCCAACTCGCTCTGGAAGGAGTCGCACCATGACCACCGCCCCTGTCGTCCTCCTGACCGTGCCGCAAGTCATGGCGCGGCTGAAGTACGGGCGCACCAAGGTCTACGACCTGATCCGCACGAAGCGCCTCGTCTCCATCACCGAGGGCCGTGCCCGACGCATCCCCGAGAGCGCCCTTCAGGACTACCTCCGCGCACGGCTTGAGGAGGCGGCCTGATGCCCAAGCGCCGAATCCGGGGTGACGGTGGTCTCCACTGGGACGACAAGCGCCAACGCTGGATCGCGTCAGCCAGTCTCGGCTACGACCCCAGAGGCAAGCGGATCGTGAAGCGGGCCAGTGGGAGGACGAAGACGGCAGCCAAGGCCAAGCTCAAAGAGGTGCTGCGGGACTACGAAGACGGTCTCGCGATCGCGCCGACGGGCTACACGGTCAAGGACGCGGTGACTGACTGGCTTGCCTACGGGCTCCCTGGCCGCGACGAGAACAGCACGCTCGGCACCTGCAAGAGCCTCTGCAAGTGCCACGTGATCCCCGACCTTGGTGCACGGAAGCTCCGCGACTTGAGCGCCGACGACGTGGACAGGTGGTTGGAGGAGAAGGCCAAGGTGCTCAGCACGACTTCGCTCACCATGATCCGCGCATGCCTGAACCGCTCCGTGAAGCGCGCCATGGCCCGGGACAAGGTGAAGCGCAACGTCGTCGAGCTGTGCGACGTGCCGACGGGGCAACCCGGGCGTCCCTCGAAGTCCTTGTCTCTCGCGCAAGCAGAGGGGGTGCTCGTCGCCGCCGAAGAGTCCCCGATGTACGCGTACATCACCGTGTCGCTCCTCACCGGGGGCCGGACGGAGGAGCTTCGTCCGCTGACGTGGGAGCATGTGGACCTTGAGGGCGACCCGGAAGCCGAGCCCGCGGTTCCTCCGCACATCGCGGTGTGGCGGTCGGTCCGGCGCACGGGGGACACCAAGACCCGCAAGTCGCGCCGCACGCTCGCGCTGCCCGGCCGGGCGATCGACGCGCTCAAGGTCCAGCGCGAGCGCCAGCGTCTCCAACGCGTCGCCGCGGGGGACAGGTGGCGGGAGAACGGGCTCGTCTTCACCACGAGCGTCGGCACGCAGCTCGACGCGACCGCCGCGCGACGCGAGTTCCGACGCGTCCTCGGCCGGGTCAAGGTCGAAGGAGTCGAGATCAAGCCCTACGAGTGGACGACGCGCGAGATGCGGACGTCCTTCGTGTCCCTGCTCTCCGACTCCGGCGTGCCGCTCGAAGAGATCTCGCGGCTCGTCGGCCACTCCAACCAGACCACGACAGAGACCGTCTACCGGAAGCAGATCCGGCCGGTCATCCAGACCGGAGCCACCGCCATGGACGGCATCTTCGGGCCCGCGCCCGAGTCGTAGTCACTCAGTTAGACACGCAGTCCGCGTCAGAGGCCCGGTCCCTTCCAGGGGTCGGGTCTCTGACCTGCCGTGGCCGTTCACCGGTACTAAGGACTCCGTTTATCGGATTGGTAAAGAACCACAACCACGTCTGTTGTCAGGGACCTCACAGGCGGAAGTATCCCCGTACCGAGGGATTGACCAAATCTATGTGCGGGAGGCCCCACTTGAGACGTACCCCGATGACCACGAGGACCCGGCGGGCGGTGACGCTCGGGTCTGCGGGCTCGCTCGTTGCGGTGACGCTGATAGCCGGGGCGCCCGCCGCGCCCGCGGCGCGCGCCCAGGGTACGGGTGAGGCCCGTACCGCGTACGCCAAGGACCGCGAGGCCCGCGGCGCGGCCGTCGCCGCGGCCCGGGCGGCCAAGAAGGGCATCGACTGGCAGGACTGTCCCAAGGAGTGGGAGCTCCCGCAGCCGGTCCAGTGTGGCTGGATCACCGTGCCTCTCGACTACGCCAAGCCGAACGGCAAGCAGATCAAGCTGGCCGTCGACCGTGCCGTCAGCACGGGCACCAAGGAGGAGCGGCAGGGCTCCCTGGTGTACAACCCGGGCGGCCCCGGTGCCTCCGGCATGGGCTTCCCGCTGCGCGTCGCGAACAAGCTGCCGCTGTGGGAGAAGACCTCGAAGGCGTATGACTTCGTCGGGTTCGACCCGCGCGGTGTGGGCCGCTCCACGCCCATCTCCTGCGTCGACCCGCAGGAGTTCGTGAAGGCGCCGAAGCTCGACCCGGTGCCCGACTCCGCGGCCGACAAGCGCGCCCAGCGCAAGCTCGCCGCCGAGTACGCGGACGGCTGCAAGGAGCGCAGCGGCTGGATGCTGCCGCACATGACGACGCGGAACAGCGCCCGTGACCTCGATGTCCTGCGCGCCGCGCTCGGCGACAAGAAGCTCAACTACCTGGGCGTCTCCTACGGCACCTACCTGGGCGCCGTGTACGCCACGCTCTTCCCGTCGCACGTGCGCCGCATGGTCGTCGACTCGGTCGTGAACCCGTCGAAGGAGAAGATCTGGTACGAGGCCAACCTCGACCAGGACGTCGCCTTCGAGGTCCGGCTCAAGGACTGGATGACCTGGGTCGCCAAGTACGACTCGACCTTCCACCTGGGTGACACGCAGGAGAAGGTGTACGCGCAGTGGACCAAGCTGCGCGCCGAGGCCAAGCGGGCGCCGTTCGGCGGTGCCGTCGGCCCGGCCGAGCTGATCGGGTACTTCCAGAAGGCGCCGTACTACGACTCCTACTGGGTCAGGATCGCCACGAACTGGAGCAAGTTCGTCGCCGGTGACCGCGAGCCGCTGATCAAGGCCGCCGCCCCGGACATGTCCGACATCGCGGGCAACAAGGACGCGGAGAACGGCAACGCCGTCTACACCGCCGTCGAGTGCGCGGACGCCAAGTGGCCCACCAGCTGGAAGAAGTGGGACCGGGACAACACCCGCCTCCACAAGGACCACCCGTTCATGACCTGGGCCAACGCCTGGATGAACCTGCCCTGCGCCACCTGGCCCAGCAAGCAGCACCAGCCGACCGAGGTCAAGACCGGCAAGGGCCTGCCCCCGGTCCTGATCGCCCAGTCCACGCGTGACGCGGCCACCCCGTACGAGGGCGCCGTCGAGCTGCACAAGCGGCTCAAGGGCTCGCGTCTGATCACCGAGAAGGACGCCGGTTCGCACGGCATCACCAACCTGGCGAACCCCTGCCTGAACGAGCGGGTCGACGCCTACCTGCTGACCGGCAAGGTCGACAGCCAGGACGTGACGTGCGCGCCGCACGCCACGCCCAAGCCGTAACGCCGTAGCGCACCCCGGTGGCTACTGGGAGATCGCCTCAAGCCTCGGCTGCGCGATCTCCCGGTAGTCCGCGGTGCTCAGCGCGAGCGAGCGGTCCAGACGGGCCGCGTTGAAGAACAGCTCCTCGTGGGCCAACAGGTCGGGATCCACGACCAGTTCGAGCTCGGGGTCGAAGGAGAACGGCAGGATCGTGCCGCTCACGCTCCCCGAGAGCCGCTCCGCGACCTCCTGCGTCGCGAAGCCCGCGTAGACCCCGCCGACCAGCGCCTTGATCGCGTTCAGGTCCACGCGCCGGTCGCCGGGCACGACCGCGAGGACGTACCGCTTCGTCTTCTTGTCCAGCTTCACCATCACCACGATGCACTTGGCGGCCTGCGCGAGCTCGTGGCCGCGCAGCGCGCTCACCGCCTCCGTGGCGCCCTCCGGTTCGTGCTCGATGACGCGGTACGCCGCGCCGCGCTCGTCAAGCAGTCCGATGAGCTTCGTGTACTGGGCGTGCTGCTCGGACACCTCAGGCCTCCCGCTGTGCCAGCCAGGCGTCCTCCGCCTGGTAGTCGAAGAGATCGATCACTGGATCATATGCGCGGGCCAGGGCGGGGAAGGCCGCCCGCCAGTCCCGCCCCCCGAGCCGGTCCACCAGCCAGCCGACCGTGTCCGGCAGCGAGTCGGCGTACGTCGTCACGGGCGCGTAGCCCAACTCCCGCTCGGCGGCGGACATGTCGTACACCACCGGATGCGCCGTGGTCCACGGCGTGAGGCCGACGCCCTTGCCGGGCGCCTCGCCGGGGACGAGGACCGTCTCGCTCTCGAAGCCCATGACGGCGTCGACCGCGGCGCCGATCTCCTGGACCGTGGGCGCGTCCGGGTCGGCCGCGTTGAGGATCCGCGGGCCCGGCTTCGCCGCGGCGAGCCGGATCAGCTCCGCCAGGTTCCGGGTGCTCGCCGGGTGGAAGCGGCTCGCGCCGCCCCGGCTCAGGACGCGGGTGCGCCGCCGGTCGAGGACGCGCTTGACGAAGTACAGCTCGCGCGGCGAGCGGCAGTGCGGGCCGTGCACCGCGCCCGCCCGGAGCAGCGTCGTCGGCAGCGCGTCACCGAGCGCGAGCAGGTCCCGTTCGAGGCGGACCTTCTTCGTGCCGTACGTGGCCTCGCCGGGCCCGACCGTCCGCTGGGTCTCGGGAATCGGCACCGGGTACCGCGGGAAGCCGTCGGGTTCGCCCTGGGTGTCGAAGCCGCGGCCCCGCTCGTCCTCGTACACCGCACCGCTGGAGATCACCACGGCCGACCCGACGCGGCCGGTGAGGGACCCCACCTGGCGGGCGTGTTCCGCGCCGTACGCGACCACGTCGACGAGTACGTCGCAGCCGTCCCCGACCAGCTCCGCGAGCGCCGCGTCGTCCTCGCGGTCGACGCGCGCCGCCCGCACGCCGTCCGGCCAGGCGTCGTCGCGCCCGCCCCCGCGCGAGGCCGCCGTCACCTCCCAGCCGTCCTCGGCGAGCGCCCGCACCGTCGCTCGCCCGATCTGTCCCGTCGCGCCGATCACCACCGCTTGTTTCATGACCGGACCGTACGGCCGGGGCGCGGCGGGCCGCAGGGGGTTTAGCGGTGAGCAGACGAGGACTTCGGGGCCGAATCAGCTCAGCGGCATCCTCGGGAACCGGTCCTGTAACGGCCGCCTGCCCGTGTGCTCGGCGGCCTCCTCCGCCTTCACCACGGCGGCGTACTTGTCGACGTACTCCTGACCGGAGAGGCCGAGGATCGCGTACATGATCTCGTCGGTGACCGCGCGCAGGACCGCCTTCTCGCCGTCCATGCCGACGTAGCGCGTGAAGTCCAGGGGCTCGCCGAAGCGGATCGTCACCCGCTTGAAGCGGGGCACGACCTGGCCGGGCGGCTGGGCCTCGAAGGTGCCGATCATCGCGCACGGGACCACCGGGACCTGGGCCTTGAGCGCCATCGCGGCCACGCCGACCTTGCCCTTGTACAGGCGCCCGTCGTGCGAGCGGGTGCCCTCGGGGTAGATGCCGAGGAGCTCGCCCTTGCGCAGGACGCCGAGCCCCTCGCGGATCGCGGCCTGCCCCGCCTCCTTGCCGGAGCGGTCCACGGGGATCTGCCCGGCGCTGCGGAAGAACGCGGCGGTGAGCCGGCCCTTCACGCCGGGGCCCGTGAAGTACTCGGCCTTCGCGAGGAAGGTGATGCGCCGCCTGATGATGGCGGGCATCAGGAAGTGGTCGGCGAACGACAGGTGGTTCCCGGCGACGATCGCCGCGCCGGTCTCCGGGATGTGCTCGAGGCCCTCGATCCTGGGCCGGAACATCAGCCGGAGCAGTGGCCCGAGGAGCACGTACTTGAGGAGTAGGTAGAACATGCGGGCGCCGCCTTCCCCCGGGGGTGGTGCCGACGCACAGTAGTCAATCGGCGGCCAGGAGGCGAGAGCCCGTTCGGGTCGTGTCGCGGGGCCGGGCGGGGGAGGCGTCGGCGTGCGTGCTGAGCGGGCGTCACGCTCCGGGGGTGCGCTGAGCCATGCGCTCACTCACTGTCACCGCCGCCCTGCTCGCGCTCGTGGCCGCCGCCGCACCCGCCGCCGCCACGCCCCGCGAGCGCGGCCTGATCCTCACGATCTCGGGCAGCCACCACACCTGGGCCCGCGGCGTCGTCCTGCACTGCGCGCCCGAGCCGTCCGGCCACCACCCGCACGCGCGGCAGGCCTGCGCCCAGCTCGACGCGGCGGACGGCGACCTCGACGCGCTGCCGGGGGAGCGGCGCCACTGCATCAAGGAGTACGACCCCGTCACCGCGAGCGCCACGGGCCCGCTCCGGGACCGGACGGTCACCTGGCGGCGGACGTACCCCAACGCGTGCGTGCTGCGCGCGGCGACCGGCGCCGCCTTCGCGTTCTGACGCCCGGGCAGCCTCGGCCGCCCGGGCCCCTCACGTCGTACGCGAGAAGATCATCGCCACCGTGATGAGCCCGAGGACGACCCAGCCGAACCACAGCCAGCCGTTGCTGCCGAGCGCCACCGTGTAGGCGGTCACCATGACAAGTCCGCCGATGGTGAACGCGCCCATCGTCTTCGTAGAACCCGGCATCGCCCTGCCTCCTCACGACAGACGGCCCCGGGCGTGTCCGGATTCCGGAGCGCCGAGACCGTGGCCTCGGAGCCATCCTCACCCGTGAGCGGGCCCCGCCGCTAGCGGCCGCGCGCGGCCAGTGCGGCCAGATAGGCGTTGTACTCCTCCAGCTCCTTGTCCCCGTTGCGGTCGGCGGCGCGGTCCTTGCGGCGGCCTTCGCGCTGGTCGGAGCGGTACCACTGGAAGAGCAGGGCGATCAGGACGAGCACCGAGGGGATCTCGCTGAACGCCCAGGCGATGCCGCCCGCCGCGTTCTGGTCGGCGAGCGCTTCGACGCCGAGCGAGGCCGGCGGGTTCTTGTACGTGTCGATCATGGGCTCGGACGCCATCATCAGCGCGATGCCGAAGAACGCGTGGAACGGCATGCCCGCGAACAGCTCCAGCATCCGCATCAGATAGCCGGGGCGGTGCGGGCCCGGGTCCACGCCCATGATCGGCCAGAAGAAGATCAGGCCGACGGCGAGGAAGTGCACCATCATCCCGATGTGCCCGGCCTTGGAGCCCATGAGGGTGTCGAAGAGCGGCGTGAAGTACAGCGCGTAGAGGCTCGCGATGAACATCGGGATCGTGAACGCCGGGTGCGTGATGATCCGCATGTACCGGCTGTGGAGCAGCGCGAGCAGCAGTTCGCGCGGGCCCGTGCGGCCGCGGCCCGCGGGCGGCAGTGCGCGCAGCGTGAGCGTGATCGGCGCGCCGAGGAGCAGCAGGATCGGCGACAGCATGCTGATCACCATGTGCTGCACCATGTGCACGCTGAACAGGACCATGCCGTAGTCGTTGAGCTTGGTGCACATCACGAGCAGCACGCTCAGGACGCCCACGACGAACGCCACGGTGCGGCCGACGGGCCACTTGTCGCCGCGCCGTACGAGGCGGAGCACGCCCCAGCCGTACAGGGCGAGGGCCAGGATGCCGCCGATGAGGAAGAAGGGCTCGGCCGAGGGTTCGAGACCGCGGCTCAGGGTGAACGGCGGCAGGTCCATGTTCATCCCATGGTCCATGCCGTGCATGCCGTGCCCGCCGTGATCCATCCGCTGGCTCCTGTTTCGTGCAGAGAGTGAGAGGGTGCGCGGTGCTGTTTCGTACAGATTGTGCGCAGTGTGTCCGCACCAGAGTAGAACCGCCCCCGGCCGCGCTCGCGACCGGGGGCGGATTCAGGACCGCGTGCTTCCGCTCACAGCACGCACTCCGCTTCCTCGTACCGCTCCACGGGCACGGTCTTCAGGGTCTCGACGGCCTCGGCGAGGGACACCATCGCGATGTCCGTGCCGCGCAGCGCCGTCAGCTTGCCGAACTCGCCGCGGTGGACGGCCTCCACGGCGTGCCAGCCGAAGCGGGTGGCGAGCACGCGGTCGTACGCGGTGGGGGTGCCGCCGCGCTGGACGTGCCCGAGGATGACCGGGCGTGCCTCCTTGCCGAGGCGCTGCTCCAGTTCCAGGGAGAGCTGCCGGGCGATGCCCGCGAACCGCTCGTGGCCGTAGACGTCCTTGCCGCCCTCGTCGAACTCCATCGTGCCGGGCCGCGGCTTGGCGCCCTCGGCCGCGACGACGATCGCGAACTTCTTGCCCGCCGAGAACCGCTCGCCGACCTTGCGGGCCAACTCCTCGATGTCGAAGGGCCGTTCCGGTACGACGATGGCGTGCGCGCCCGCCGCCATGCCCGAGTGCAGCGCGATCCAGCCGGTGTGCCGGCCCATGACCTCGACGATCAGGACGCGCTGATGCGACTCGGCGGTGGTCTTCAGGCGGTCGAGCGCCTCGGTGGCGACGCCGACGGCGGTGTCGAAGCCGAACGTCACGTCCGTGGCCGCGATGTCGTTGTCGATGGTCTTCGGCACGCCGACGATTCTCAGGCCCGCGTCCGACAGGAGCCGGGCGGCCTTCAGCGTGCCCTCGCCGCCGATGGGGATGATCGCGTCGAGGCCGAGCTCGGCGACGTGGCCCTTGGCGCGCTCGACGCCGTCCCGCAGGTGCGCGGGCTGGACCCGGGACGAGCCGAGGATGGTGCCGCCGCGGGCCAGGATGCCGCCGACGGCGTCCAGGTCGAGCTTGCGGTAGTCGCAGTCGAGGAGGCCCTTCCAGCCGTCGTGGAAGCCGATGACCTCGTCGCCGTGGTCGACGACCGCGCGGTGCACGATGGAGCGGATGACGGCGTTCAGACCGGGGCAGTCACCGCCGGAGGTGAGGACACCAATACGCATGGTGCGGAAACCTTTGCAACGTGGGCGGAGAACCGGACCACGTCGTCCGGCAGGATTCCGGCAACCCTACCGGCGCACCACCCGGCCCCGCAGAGAACGCCCACCCACCGGACACGCGCACGTCCCACGGCTGCAGACAAACGCCGGACGGGCAGTTTCAGCCCGTCCGGCGTTTGAGGACGAGCGCGAAGCGCGACAAGAACGGCGCCCCACGCCGGGAGGTGCTAGGCCGGCTGCTGCGCCGCAGCGACCCGCTCGGCGCGCAACGCGTCGTACCAGCGGTCGTCCGTCGGCGGCAGCGCGTTCACATCGAGGGCCAGCTTGAGCAGCAGGTCCGCGATCAGCGGGTTACGGGCCAGGACCGGCCCGTGCATGTACGTCCCGAAGACCGTGCCGTTGTAGGCGCCTTCGGTGCCGTCACCCGTGCCGTTGCCCTTGCCCAGGCGGACGCGGGCCAGGGGGCGGGCGTTCGGGCCGACGTGGGTGACGCCCTGGTGGTTCTCGAAGCCCGTGAGCTCGGGGAGGCCGAGCTGCGGGTCGATGTCCGCGAGGACGTCGCCCACGCAGCGCTCGCCCTCGCCGCGCGTGGAGACCACGTCGAGCAGGCCGAGGCCCGGCTCGCGCTGGCCGAGGTCGTTGATGAACTCGTTGCCGAGGATCTGGTAGCCGGCGCAGACCGAGAAGACGATCGCGCCGTTGCCCACGGCCCGCTGGAGGCCGCCGTCGCGGCGCAGGCGCTCGGCCGCGAGCCGCTGCGGCCGGTCCTCGCCGCCGCCGATCAGATAGATGTCGCCGGAGGTGGGCACCGGCTGGTCGCTGCGCACGTCGTACCGCTCGACCTGGAGGCCGCGCTGGCGGGCGCGGCGCTCCACGACGAGGGCGTTGCCCTGGTCGCCGTAGGTGGACAGCAGGTCGGGGTAGACCCAGACCAGCCGCAGGCTGTTGTCGCTCATGCTCAATTCGTCCTCATCGTCCTCAGTGCCGGTCGGGGCGCCGTCAGTTGCCGACGCGGCGGCGCAGGTCCTGGAAGGCGGTGTAGTTCGCGATCGTCTCGATGCGTCCCGGCGGGGCCAGCTGCACGGCCTCGTCGAGGGTCTCGCAGACGCGGAAGTCCAGGCCCGCGACCTCCAGGCGTACGGCGAGGTCCAGCTTGCGGTCGCCGAGCACGAAGATCGGGTGGCCCGCGAGGCGGGTGTAGTCGACGTCCCACAGCCAGGAGGTGTCCGTGCCGTCGGCGCCGCGGGCGTTGACCGAGAGGATCACCGGGGACGGGGGCGGGTCGATCAGCGAAAACGTTTCGAGCCAGCCCGCCGGGTTCTTGGCGAGCAGCAGGCGCAGGTCGCGGCCCTGGAACTGCACCACGTCATAGCGTCCGGCGACGGCCTGCACCTGGTACATCCGCTCCAGGGCGACCTGCGGGGGCACGCCGAAGACGGCGGCGACGGCCGCCGACGAGGTGGCGTTGGCCTTGTTCGCCCGGCCGGGGAGCTGGAGGTGGATGGGCCAGGCCGAGCCGTGCGGGTCCAGGACGTGGTCGCCGGAGAGGGCCCA
The DNA here is from genome assembly GCF_042740445.1 of Streptomyces sp. NPDC059003. Classification (NCBI taxonomy): domain Bacteria; kingdom Bacillati; phylum Actinomycetota; class Actinomycetes; order Kitasatosporales; family Streptomycetaceae; genus Streptomyces; species Streptomyces sp. NPDC059003. The sequence continues at coordinate 22,867 of NZ_JBHYJH010000027.1, forward strand.
GCTGGGCGTGGGGCGGCGGAAGCCGCACTCGCCGCAGTACCAGTCGTCGCCGGGGCGCTGCATGACGCCGCCGCACGCCGGGCACGACCAGGCGTCGTCCTTCCAGGCCTGGCCCGCGGCCACCCACACCACGTTCGGCGAGGAGGAGGCGGCCCAGACGACCAGGGGGTCGTCGGCGTTGGCGATGACGACGGCCTTGGAGCCCGCGAGGCCCTCGCGCCACTTCTCGGCGAGCATGCGGGTCTCGGCGGCGCGGTCGAGCTGGTCGCGCGAGAGGTTGAGCAGCGCGATCGCCTTCGGGTCGACGTCACGGGCGACGCCCGCCAGGTACTTCTCGTCGACCTCGATCACGCCGTACTTCGCGTCGGATCCGCCCGCGAGGGCGGAGGTGATGCCGGCGGGCATGTTCGCGCCGAGGGCGTTGGACACGACCGGGCCGCTGGCGCGCAGGGCCTCGGCGATCAGGCGGGTCGTGGTCGTCTTGCCGTTCGTCGCCGAGACCAGGACCACATCCAAGTGGGTCGCGAGCCGTCCGAGGAGCTCCGGGTCGAGTCTGAGGGCGACCTTGCCGCCGATCACCGAACCGCTGCCGCGGCCCGCGACGCGCGACACCGCCGCGGCCGCCTTCCCCGCCGTCACGGCCAGCTTGGCCCGCGCCGACAGCGGGTCTGCACTGCCAGGGTGTCCTGCCATCGTTCTGGATCCTCCTTGCGTACGGCGCCGCGCCTGCCCGGCATCGTGTCGGGCCAGCCTATCGAGATCGACTGACAAGCCCGAATCGCACCACCCTCCGGGACCGCCGCCGTCTCCCAGGACCGTACTCTTGCCGCCATGCGACACGGCTCGATCCCGGGCGCCTCAGGGCGCGTACGACCTCTGACCCTGCTCGGTGACCCCGTGCTGCACACGCCCTGTGCGGAGGTGACCGACTTCGGGCCGCGGCTCGCGGAGCTCGTGGAGGACCTGTTCGCCACGATGTACGCGGCGCGGGGCGTGGGCCTGGCCGCCAATCAGATCGGCGTGGGCCTCAGGGTGTTCGTGTACGACTGCCCGGACGACGAGGACGTCCGGCACCTCGGGCACGTGGTGAACCCGCGCCTGGTGGACGTGGACGGCGTGACGGTGCGCGGCCCCGAGGGCTGTCTGTCGCTGCCGGGCCTGGAGGCGGCGACGCCGCGCTTCGACCACGCGGTCGTCGAGGGCGTCACGGCGGACGGGAAGCCGGTGCGGGTGCACGGCACCGGGTTCTTCGCGCGCTGCCTGCAGCACGAGAGCGACCACCTGGAGGGCGGAGTGTACACCGACCACGTCACGGGGTGGCGTCGTCGCCGGGTGCTGCGGCAGGCGGCGCGGGCACCCTGGGCGACGACGGCCTGACGGGCGCCCGGGGCGTCAGAAGCCGGGGCCGCCGACGCGGTTGCCCGCCGCGGCCAGGCGGCCCCACAGCAGGTCCGCGAGGCTGCGCACCAACTGGGCGCGGGAGCACGGCCGTTCGCCGAGCCACCAGTCGCCCGCCGCGTGCATCATGCCGACGATGCCGTGGCCCCACACGCGCGCGAGCTCGGCGCTCCCGGGGCCGAGGTCGACCCGCTCCTCGATGACCTCGGCGAGCTCCTCGCCCATGCGCCGCAGGAGCGGGGCGGAGTGCAGGCCGACCTCGAAGCGGCCGTCGCCCGCGTGGTCGCCGGAGGGGGCCGCCTCCGCCGGATGCATCAGGAAGCGGTAGACCTGCGGCCGGGCCTCGATGGCCGCTAGGTAGGTGTCGAGTGTCGCCTCCACCCGCTCCCTGCGCTCGGCGGGGGCGTCGAGGGCGGCCCTGAGCGAGTCGAGGAGCGCGTCCGTGTGGCGCTTGGCGAGCGCCGCGTACAGGCCGCCCTTGTCGCCGAAGTGCCGGTACAGGATCGGCTTGGTGATGCCCGCCTCGGCCGCGATGGCGTTCATCGAGGCGCCGGGGCCGTCGCGGAGCACGACCCGGTCGGCCGCCTCAAGGAGTTCGCGCCGTCGTTGCTCGGCGGACCGTTCCTTGTCGGTCCGCTGCGTGGTCTCCATGTGGTGTTCTCTCCGCCCGTGCGATGGCCTGCGCACGCGCAACGTAACACCCGCGCGGGGGTGCTCATCGAACGGGCTGCCGGGAGTTGACATCGGCTACCGGCCGGTAACAGACTCCAGTTACCGGAAGTAACGTAGCAGGGTTCCGCAGTTCTGGAGGGGTCATGGCCGAGTTCACCATGGAGCTCAACGACGAACAGAGGGAGGTCCGGGACTGGCTCCACGGGTTCGCCGCCGATGTGATCCGCCCCGCGGCCGCCGAGTGGGACGAGCGCGAGGAGACGCCCTGGCCGGTCATCCAGGAGGCGGCGAAGGTCGGGATCTACTCCCTGGACTTCTACGCCCAGCAGTACTTCGACCCCACCGGACTCGGCATACCCATGGCCATGGAGGAGCTCTTCTGGGGTGACGCGGGCATCGCCCTGTCCATCGTCGGCACCGGGCTCGCCGCCGTCGGCGTCCTCGCCAACGGCACCGAGGAGCAGATCGGCACCTGGATCCCGCAGATGTACGGCGACGTGAACGACGTGAAGGTCGCCGCCTTCTGCTCGTCCGAGCCGGACGCGGGCTCCGACGTCGCCTCCATGCGCACCCGCGCGGTGTACGACGAGGCCAAGGACGAGTGGGTGCTGAACGGCACCAAGACGTGGGCGACCAATGGCGGCATTGCCAACGTCCACGTGGTCGTCGCCGTCGTCGACCCCGACCTCGGCTCCAAGGGGCACGCCTCCTTCATCGTGCCGCCGGGCACCCCGGGCCTGTCCCAGGGCCAGAAGTTCAAGAAGCACGGCATCCGGGCCTCGCACACCGCCGAGGTCGTCCTGGAGGACGTGCGCGTGCCCGGCTCCTGCCTGCTCGGCGGCAAGGAGAAGCTGGACGAGCGGCTCGCCCGGGCCCGGGAGCGCGCGAAGAGCGTCGGCAAGGACGGGGAGCGCGTGAAGAACGCGGCCATGGCCACCTTCGAGGCCTCGCGGCCCGCCGTCGGCGCGATGGCCGTGGGCACGGCCCGCGCCGCGTACGAGGAGGCCCTCGAGTACGCCAAGACGCGTACGCAGTTCGGCCGCCCGATCATCGACAACCAGGGCGTCGCCTTCCAGCTGGCGGACATGCGCACGCAGATCGACGCGGCCCGCCTGCTCGTGTGGCGGGCCTCCTGGATGGCGATCGCGGGCAGGAAGTTCGAGAACGCCGAGGGCTCGATGTCGAAGCTGTTCGCCAGCGAGACCGCCAAGAAGGTCACCGCCCAGGCGATCCAGATCCTCGGCGGCAACGGCTACACGCGCGAGTACCCCGTGGAGCGCATGCATCGGGACGCCGCGATCTACACGATCTTCGAGGGCACGAGCGAGATCCAGCGCCTGGTGATCGCGCGCACCCTGTCGGGCCTGCCGATCCGCTGACACGCGTGGGGGACCGGGGGGCGATGTGACCGCATCGCCCCCTGGTTGACGTCATGTGCATGCCCTTACGGTGGGCGCGTCGCCGTCCTGAGGAGTGCCCATGCGCATACGTCCCTCGACCTGGCTGCTCTCCGCCCTCGCCACCGCCGCCGCGGTCACCGCCACCGCGCTCGCCCTGCCCCAGGGAGGTGACCGGAGACCGGACGACCGGGCCGCCCCCGCCGCGCTCGACGCGCGCCCCGCGGGCAAGGCGCGGCCCGACGCGCGGGACGTGGTGCTCGCCGTCCACGGCGGCGCGGGGACCGCGCTCGACCGGGACAAGACGACCCCGGAGCGCGAGAAGGCGTACCGGGACGGGCTCACCGCGGCCCTGAAGGCCGGGCAGCGGAACCTCGACAAGGGCGGTTCGAGCCTGGACGCCGTCCAGGCGGCCGTCGCGAAGCTGGAGGACGACCCGCTGTTCAACGCGGGCAAGGGGGCCGTGTTCACCGCCGACGCGGGCCATGAGCTGGACGCGTCGATCATGCGGGGCTCGGACCTGAAGGCCGGCGCCGTGGCGGGCGTGAAGAGCCTGCGCAACCCCATCGAGGGCGCCCGGCTCGTCATGGACAAGTCCAAGCACGTGCTGCTCGCGGGCGAGGGCGCCGACGACTTCGGCGCCCGGCACGGCCTCAGGACCGTCACCCAGGACTACTACTGGACGCAGGCCCGCTGGGACGCCCTGATGGCCGCCAAGGAGGCGGAGAAGGGCAACAAGAAGGCCGCGGACTCCCCGGCGGCCCTGGCCGACGCGCAGTCCAAGGGCACGGTCGGCGCGGTCGCCGTGGACGGGCGGCGCGACCTGGCGGCGGCGACCTCGACCGGCGGCATGACCAACAAGCTGCCGGGCCGCGTCGGCGACTCGCCCCTCATCGGCTCGGGCACGTACGCGAAGAACGGCACGGTCGCGGCGAGCGCCACCGGCGCCGGTGAGGTGTTCATCCGGGGCGCGGCGACCTCGACGATCTCCAACCTCATGGAGTTCAAGCGCGTGGGCGTCGCGGCCGCCGCGTACGAGGTGATCGTCAAGCGGCTCCCGGCCCTCGGCGGCGACGGCGGCGTGATCGCGCTCGCCCCGAACGGCGACTTCGACGCCCCGCACAGCAGCCCCGGCATGCTGCACGGCTATCTGACGAAGGACGGCAAGGTCGTCACGAAGATCTTCCCGGACGAGACCCCGCCGAACAGCTAGCCGCCGCGACGCCCGAGGGTAGGCAGGAAAACTTGCAAGGTAACCTGCCTATCTCCTAGGGTGGTGTCATGGCTGAGACGTCCGAGAACCTGGCTGCCGACCTCACGACCACCGTGCGACGCCTGGTGCGCAGGCTGCGCACCGCGTCGCCGGAGACCGGTCTGACCACCTCGCAGCGGTCCGCGCTCTCCCTGCTCGACGAGGGATCCGCGACCACCGCGGCCCTGGCCCGCGCCGAACACGTCCGGCCGCAGTCGATGCGGCTCACCATCGGCGCGCTCGAAGCCGAAGGGCTCGTCGGGCGCGCGCCGGACCCCGACGACGGGCGCCAGTCCGTGGTGTCCATGACCGACAAGGGCCGTGCGGTGCTCGCCGAGACGCGGGCCGCCAAGCACACCTGGCTCGCGGCGGCCATCGCCGACCGGCTCGACGAGCGCGAGCGGGAACAACTGGCCGACGCGGTCGCGCTGTTGGAACGGCTGATCCGTCCGTGAACCGCCCGGACACGGAGCGCCCGCCCGCACCCACCGCGGACAAGCCGCGCGCCTTCGGGGCGCGGCTCACGGCGCCCCTGCTGCTCGGCTCGGTCCTCAACCCGCTGAACACCACGATGATCTCCACGGGGTTGGTGGCCATCGGGCACGACTTCGGCGTCGGGCCCGCCGGCACCGCCTGGCTCGTCTCCGTCCTGTACCTGGCGAGCGCCGTCGCCCAGCCCGTCCTCGGCAAGCTCGCCGACAGCGTCGGGCCGCGCCGGGTCTTCCTCGGCGGGCTCGTCGGCGTCGTGGCGTCCGGGCTCGTGGGCGCGCTCGCGCCGGGCTTCGGCTGGCTGCTCGTGTCCCGGCTGCTCCTCGGCGTCGGTACGTCGGCCGCGTACCCGGCGGCGATGGCGGTCCTGCGGGACGAGTCGCGGCGGGTCGGCGTCGCCACGCCGCGCACCGTCCTCGGGCGGCTCTCCTTCGCCGCGCTCGGCAGCGCCGCCGTCGGGCCCACGCTCGGCGGGCTGCTCGTCGCGGTCGCCGGGTGGCGCGGCATCTTCGCCGTCAACGTCCCCGTGGCCCTGGTCGCGTTCGTCGGCGCGCTGTGGTGGATCCCCGCCGACGCGCCCCGCGACCGCGCCTGCGAGCGCGGCGGGCACGCGCTCGACTCGCTCGGCATCCTGCTGTTCACCGGCGCCCTGAGCTGTCTGGTCTTCTTCCTGCTCGACCTGCGGCACCCGCTGTGGTGGCTGCTCGCGCCCGTGGCCGTCCTGGGCGCCGTCCTGACCTGGTGGCAGCTGCGCCACCCGCGCCCGTTCATCGACCTGCGGATGCTGGGCCAGAACCGCGCCCTCACCCGCACCTATCTGCGGCACGGCCTGAGCTATCTGGTCGTCTACTGCGCGATGTACGGCTTCAGCCAGTGGCTGGAGGAGGCGCGCGGCCTGTCCTCGCTGCACACGGGGCTCGTCCTGCTTCCCATGTCCCTGGCGGCCCTCGTCTGTTCGCTGCTCGGCGCGCGGACGAAGGGCATCCGCGCGCCGCTCACCGTGGCCGCCGTGCTGCTCGCCGCGGGCAGCGGTGTGCTGTTCCTCACCACCGGCTCCACCCCGCTCGCGGTGCTGCTCGTCGCCGGGGCCTGCTTCGGCGTCCCGCAGGGCCTGATCGGCACCGGGAACCAGGCCGCCGTGCAGGAGTTCGCGCCCGCCGACGCCATCGGCTCCGCCGCCGGACTCCAGCGCACCGCGCAGTACGTCGGCGCCATCACCGCATCCGGCCTGATCGGCCTCGCCTACGGACAGCGGGCCACCGACAGCGGCCTGCACCTCATGACCGGGGTCGCCGCCGTCCTCGCCCTCGCCCTGATCGCCCTGACCCTCACCGACCGGGCGCTGGGGCCCGGCGCCCCGACCACCCGTACGAGAAAGGCACACCCATGACCGCCACCACCCTCGACCCGAAGACCGCGCTCGTCCTCGTCGACCTCCAGAAGGGCATCACCGCCCTGCCCACCGTCCATCCGGCCGCCGAGGTCGTCGAGCGCGGTGCCCGGCTCGCCGCCGCCTTCCGCGCGCACGGACTGCCCGTCGCCCTCGTCCGGGTCGTGGGCCGTGCCCCCGGGCGCACCCAGGTCACGCTCGGCGGGGGCGGCGAGCCGCCGTCGGACTGGGCCGAGCTGCGGCCCGAGCTCGACCGGCAGGACGGCGACATCGTCGTCAGCAAGCACCAGTGGGGCGCCTTCCACGGCACCGACCTCGACCTCCAGCTGCGCCGCAGGGGCGTCACACAGGTCGTCATCGGCGGCATCGCGACCGCCTTCGGCGTGGAGTCGACGGCCCGCGCGGCCCACGAGCACGGCTACCACGTCACGGTCGCCGTCGACGCCGTGACCGACCTCGACGAGCGGACCCACCGCAACAGCGTCGAGCGGGTCTTCCCGCTGCTCGGCGAGACGGACACCACGGACGCGATCATCAAGCTGCTCGGCTGAGCGGCCTGCGCGTCGCGGCTGAGCGGGCCCCCGGGGTGCGGCTGAGCGGGCCTACGGCTTGTACACGTACGGCGTGGTCGTGCTCAGCTCCTCGAAGCCGAGCCGGCGCAGGATCGGGCGGCTGTCGCTGGTCGCGTCGACCTGGAGGTAGCGCACGCCGCGTGCGGCCGCGAGCCGGGCGCGGTGGGCGATCAGCGAGCGGTAGATGCCGCGCCCGCGCCATGCCGCCACCGTGCCGCCGCCCCACAGGCCCGCGAAGTCCGTGCCCGGCTGGAACTCCAGGCGTGCCGAACTCACCGGCGCGTCACCGGCGAGGGCGACGACCGCGGCGACCTTGTCGGGCGTCGCGGTCAGCTGGTCGAGGACCTGGCGGCCGAGCGCGGTGCCGTCCGTGCCGAAGGCCTGCTCGTGCACGGAGACCATGAGGTCCACACCGGCGGCGTCCGTCACCGGGACCAGGCGGATCCCCTCGGGCGGAGCGGCGTCCGACGGCAGCTCGGCGACGTCGGCGACCATCAGCGTCTCGGCGGGCTCGGGCGTGAAGCCGGCCGCGAGCAGCCGCTCGGGCAGGTCGTGCGGCAGGTCGTGGGAGTACAGCTTCCACTCGAACTCCCGGCCCAGGGAGGCGAAGTGCCGGACCTGCGCGGCGATCGCCTCATCCGCGGTGTCCGCGTCGAGGTCCGACCAGACGACGGCGCTCCAGTCGTGGGCGGCGCCGACGTGCCGGATCACCCCGCCCGTCCGCTCCACGGTCACGCCGGGACCGTCGGGGTCCAGCTTCTGCCGAATCTGCCGTTCGTACGCCGCGAGTACCGCTGCTTGATCCATCCGGTCACTTCAGCAGGAGGGCGGGCGGCGCGGCAACGGAATTTCCGCCGCGCCGCCCGCCTCTCGCCGCCGCGGCCTCGGGCCTCGCTGTCGGCCCCGGGCGCGCCCGCCGCCCTCAGGAGCGCCCGCCGCCGTCCTCAGGACTGCCAGCGGCAGCGCAGGGCCGCGGTGGCGAACCCGGGGCCGAAGGCGACGGTGTAGCCGCGCGCGCCGTCCGCGGGCGGGTCGTGATGGGTGCGCTCCAGGACCCGGAGGATGCTGACGCCGCCGATGTTCCCCTCGTGGGCGAGGGTCTCCGTGGAGTGCCGTGCGTCGTGGTCACCGAGGCCGAGGGCGGCCGCGGTGTCCGTGATGATGCGCGGGCTTCCGGGGTGGATGACGGCGAACTCGGGGCGGTCGTCGCCGACCCAGTCCTTCAGCTGCGGCAACACGTCGTGCGCCGCCGACAGCGCCTGCTTCGTAGACACGAAGTGGATACCGTCGGTGTTGATCATGCCCGCCTGCCGCTCGATGCTGTGCGGAAGGACGTACTCGAAGGTGTCCTCGATCACGAGGCCGGGGCCGAGCGGTTCGCCGGTGACGACCGTCGCGGCGGCCGCGTCGCCGAACAGCGCCTTGTAGATCATCGACTCGATGGTGGTGTCCGCGTGGTGGTAGATGCCGGACAGGGCCTCGCCCGCGACCACGAGGACCTTGCTGCCGGGCCGCGCGGCGACCAGGTCGGCGGCGCGGATCAGCGCCTGGGTGCCGCCCGGGCACGCCACCGTGGTGAGGGCGACCCTGCGCACCGTGGGGCGCAGCCCGAGCCGCTCGATGAGGTTGATGTCGAGGTTCGGGATGCTCCAGCTGGTGGTGTGGGTGGTGACGACGGCATCGATGTCCTGTGCGTCGAGCCCGGCCGCCTCCAGGGCCGCGGTGGCCGCGCGCTCGGCCATGGCGAGCACGTCGGTGAACACCGCGCGGGTGCGGTCCTCGATGCCCGCTCTGCCCGAGATCGTGGGCGCGCCGAGGGGGCGGGTGAAGTAGCGGGTCTGGACGCCGCAGTTGCCCACGACCCGCAGGAACGCGCGCAATCGGGGGTGGTCGGGATGGTGGACACGGATGTCGTCGGCTATCTCCGCTGTGGTGACCTTGTGGTCGCCCACGACGGTCAGCGGTCTGAGCACATGTGCTGGCATGGAGGCGGCTCCCACGGGCGCAGTCGGATGTGGGCATCTGGAGCCAAAGTACTGCACCACATCGAACATGCGTCCTGTCGTGCCGCTCCCACCCCGGCCGCCGCGTGAGCAGGGCGAACGCCGACGGGCGGGCCGAGGGGATCATGACGGGGCCGGTGGCCCGTGGGGCCAAGGGGAATCGTGGGGAGCGGGGGTCAGGAGGAGCGGAGCATGGGCGCGCGCGGGTGCGAGCGCTCCTTGCCGGGGTGGAAGACGAGCATCATCAGGCGGGCGCCGGGCGCCGTCAGGGGCTGCGCCGCGCACATCGTGACCCACCCCGGGCCCTTCTGGGCGTGCAGGAGCGGGCGCTCGTCGCCGTCGGGGTGGGGGTAGGGCCGCCCGGCGCTGTAGAGCGGGGCGGTCTCGGGGTCGGCGAGGACCTCCTTCTCGATCTGGCGCAGGGTCTCGTCCTCGGGCCGGGCGGCGAGGGCGCCGCGCAGCTGGGGGAGGACCAGCGGGGCCCAGGCCGTGTGCCAGTCGAGGAGGATCTCGCGGCCGACCGGGTCGAGGACCATCCACCGCATGACGTTCGTCGGCGCCTGGCCGTCCGGGAACATCCGCGTGAAGGCCTCGTTGTGGGCGAGCATGTCCCAGGACGCGTCTGTGACGTACGCCATGTGCCGCACGCCGTCGACGGCTTCCTGCCAGACCCCGGGGACCTCCTTGCCGGACGACAGGTGCAGCGGCCCGGGGGGATCCTGGAGCAGGGCATAGCGGCACAGGGACACCCATTCCTGCTCATTGAGCCCGAACAGGCGGGCCACGTCGCGCAGCAGGGCGCTCGGGGGGTTGGGGTAGTTGCCGGACTCGAGGCGGTGGTACGTACCAAGGGTGCGGTGGAGGAGCTGGTCCACCTGGTGCTGGGACAGTCCCGGGGCGCGTCTGCCCTGCCCCGTCGTCCGGACGAAGCCGTGCGATTCGGGGGCGATGAGGGCGCGTCGTTCGCGGAGCAGAGCGCGCAGCGCCGTCTTGTTCATGGTGGGTAATCCCTCTTCGTACACGCCGAGTTGAGCGTCAGCAGTCTAAATATTCGCATCTTCTTTGGGCATAAACATTGCCTGAAGAAAACGATCAGTCGGTGCGGCATCATGGAGTACGCGAGACCACCGACCTGCAGGTTTGATCGTCGGAGGGCTCGTGGGCACAACTCAGGGGCATCTTGTCCGGGGAGCGAGAAAATGGCTGAAATTCCTCGGCGCGGGATACCCCCTAGGCCTACGGGGTCGTAGTCGGGGAGTGCGCGGGACCGGTTGTTCGTATTCCGATCTGTGTGGTCGGAAACTGAGCAGTGTGTACCTGCGTGGCTGTTACTGCCCGGTTCGGTTCCTGGGTTCACTGGCTGCGGCCGGTGCCGTCACTCGCCATTACGTAGCGGCCACGGTACCGGCCGCCCGTGTTGTTCCGGGCGGCTCGCGTGGCCGGTATTCGCTCAAGGGGCCTGAGTCGGTGTCCGGGGCCGTTGTTCCGTCGCACCGAGTGCGCGCACTTGTCTTTCCGCCTCGGCCAGGATCTCTGTAAGCCCGAGCCCGTAGCGCGCGTCGCACGGGTGCGGCTCACCGCCGGCCGCCGCGGCCGCGAGCGCGGCGACCGCTGACCGAAACGCGTCGCCCGAATCACCCCACCCCGTCTCCCCGGAAACCGGCGGCGAGACCGTCCCGCCCTCGCCGCGGAACTCGAGCACATGACCCGACGCCGCCTCCGGGGCGCGCAGCGTCAGGGCCGCCGTGCTCGACGCGCCACCGGCGTGCCGCAGGATCAGATGGACGGCGTCGGCCGGGCCCGGCGCGGCCGTCACCGACGTGACCTGGCCGAGCACCGCCGTCAGGACGGACAGCGCGTGCGGCCCGACGTCCCACAGGCCGCCCTTGCTCGCCCGCCACGGCGAGTCGAAGGCCCCGGTGCCGTCGGCCGCGTAGAACGCGCTGTACCAGTCGGCGCGGCCCGTGAACCAGGGGCCGCCGGCCGCCTGTTTCGCCAGCCAGTCGGCCGTGGGCGGGGCGAAGCGCAGGGTGAGGAAGACCACGGAGGCCACCCCCGCGCGCTCCACCTCGGCGACGACGGCGCGCGCCGCCTGCGGGGTGGTGGCCACCGGCTTGTCGAGCAGCAGGTGGCAGCCCGCCGCCGCGGCACGCACGGCGAGCGGCGCCTGCACGTCCGGCGGCACGGCGAACGCCACGGCGTCGCTCGCCGCGAAGAGGGCGTCCACGTCCGCGTACGCCGTGGTGGCGTGCGCGCCCGCGAGCGCCGTGGCCGCCTCCGGGCGGCGGCCCCATATGCCCGACAGTTCGGCGTCCGGGTGCGCGGCGAGCACCGGCGCGTGCGTCGCCGTCGCCCACGGACCCGTACCGATCAAACCCACACGAAGTCTGCTCATGGCCGCAGTATGGCGGAGGGTGCTGTGGCCGCCCCATGGCCCCGTCGGTGGTCGTCGACCGACGCTTCTCGGCCGCCGGTGCGGGAACAGTGTGTTCTACGGTGTACGGGAAAGCGAATATGGTCCGGACCTACTCGCGGTACGCCCTCACGTACCCGGTGAAGAACGTTCACGGGATCGGCTCAGGCGCACCGTCAAGCCGCCTTGCTTTCTCAACGATCCGTCAACTGTTGCCCCTTGAATGGCAATTCACGAGGCCTGGTGAATTGCCATTCACTCGTTACCGGGGGAATGTGCCGGGGAAACATACGGACTGCCCACCTCCGGCGGGGAGTTTCCGACATCATCCGTTTTATTCGGTGCGCACGTGATTGCTCGCTTCTGTCCGGACCCGAACGTCCCGTCGGGGCCGGTCCGGCACGGCCCGTTCGTGGCCCGCGCGGCCCCGGTCGACCTACCCTCGGACTCGGCCGTCGAACTGGGCGGCCACCGAAGGAAAGTGACGCCATGCCCAGCTCGACCTCGCACCCGGCGCCGGTACCGCCGGGCTCCGCGCGCCGCGACGCCGAAGCGACCAAGGCCGCCATCGTGCGCGCCGCCCGCCATCTGCTCGCGCGGCACGCGCACACCGACATCACGCTCAAGGCGGTGGCCGAACGCGCCGGTGTGAGCCCGCCGTTGGTGCTGAAGTACTTCGGCAGCAAGGACGCCCTGTTCGCGCAGATCATGTCCTTCGAGGCCGACGCCGCGGCCGTCCTCGACGCGCCCCTGGAGGACCTCGGCCGCCACATGGTGCACCACCTGCTGACCAGCCAGGCCGAGCAGGGCGCCGACCCCATCCTGCGCATCGTGTACGCGCCGTTGCACCGCGAGCACGGCTATGTGCTGCGCGCCAATTTCCGTACGCAGGTGGTGCGCAGGCTCGGCGACCGCCTTCCGGGCCCCGACGCGGGGCTGCGCGCCGAGCTGGCCGTGGGCATGCTGCTCGGCCTCGGGGTGATGTACGGCATCGCGCGCGGGCCCCATCTGCGGGCGACGGCGATAGCAGAGATCACCGACCGGTACGCGCCCGCCGTCCAGGCCTGTCTGACGCCGGAGTGTTGAGCGAATCTTTACGGATGGCTGGAATCCGGCGTTCCAGTTGGTGCCGGGGCGGGGTCCGGTGTGCCGAGGGCGGGTGCGGCCCCATGGTGATGTCTTGACCTTCGGCGGGTTGCGGCCGAAACGCCGTGGGTCGGGCGGGTGCGCCGGGTTACGGGCGTGTTGACCGTATGCGGCCGGAGGCGGAGTCTGGCGATATAGCTGCTAGATACAACTATTTTCGTGGAGGCATTCCGCATGTGCGGCATCACCGGCTGGGTCTCTTTTGACCGTGATCTGCGCGCCCAGGGGCAGGCCCTCGACGCGATGACCGAGACGATGGCCTGCCGCGGCCCGGACGACCGCGGCACCTGGGCCGAGGGGCCCGCGGCGCTCGGGCACCGGCGCCTGGCGATCATCGACCTGCCGGGCGGGCGCCAGCCCATGACGGCCACGACCCCCGGCGGCACGGTGGCGCTCGTGTACTCCGGTGAGACGTACAACTTCACCGAGCTGCGCGCCGAACTGGCCGGACTCGGGCACGAGTTCACCACCTCGTCCGACACCGAGGTCGTCCTGCGCGGCTACCTCCAGTGGGGGGAGGAGGTCGCCGAGCGGCTGAACGGGATGTACGCGTTCGCCGTGTGGGACGGGCGCCGCGACCGCCTGGTGATGATCCGCGACCGCATGGGCATCAAGCCCTTCTACTACTACCGGACCCCCGACGGCGTTCTGTTCGGCTCCGAGCCCAAGGCGATCCTCGCCAACCCGCTGGCCCGCGCGCGCGTGGGCGTCGAAGGCCTGCGTGAGGTCTTCGCCTTCGTGAAGACGCCGGGGCACGCCGTGTGGGACGGCATGCGCGAGGTCGAGCCCGGCACCGTCGTCACCGTCGACCGCGCGGGCCTGCGCACCCGGACCTACTGGCGCCTGGAGACCCGCCCGCACACGCACGGGCGCGAGGAGAGCGTGGCGCACGTCCGCTCGCTGCTCGACGACATCGTGCGCCGCCAGCTCGTGTCCGACGTGCCGCGCTGTGTGCTGCTCTCCGGCGGGCTCGACTCCTCCGCGATGGCGGCGCTCGCCGCCCACCAGCTCGCGGGCACGGGCGAGACCCTGCGCAGCTTCTCCGTCGACTTCGCGGGCCAGACCGACCACTTCGTCGCCGACGAACTGCGCGGCACCCCGGACACCCCGTACGCCCATGACGTCGCGCGCCTCGCCGGCACCGACCACCGCGACATCGTCCTCGACTCCCAGGCGCTCGCCGACCCCGAGGTGCGCGCGAAGATGCTCACGGCGCGCGATCTGCCCGTCGGCTTCGGCGACATGGACGCATCGCTCTACCTGCTGTTCCAGGCGATCCGCGAGCACTCGACGGTCGCGTTCTCCGGCGAGTCGGCGGACGAGGTCTTCGGCGGCTACCTCCAGTTCTTCGACGAGGACGCCCGCCGCGGCACCACCTTCCCCTGGCTCGTGCGGAACGCCGAGACCCTCGGCGACGACACGGGCGTCCTGCGCCGGGACGTCCTCGACTCCCTCGACCTGTCGACGTACGTGGGCGACAGCTACGCCACGGCCGCGGCCGCCGTCGAACGCCTCGACGGCGAGAGCGACTTCGAGTACCGCATGCGCACGATCAGCCACCTCTACCTGACCCGGTTCGTGCGCGTGCTGCTCGACCGGAAGGACCGCGCGAGCATGGCGGTGGGCCTGGAGGTGCGGGTGCCGTTCTGCGACCACCGGCTCGTCGACTACGTCTACAACGCGCCCTGGGCGCTGAAGTCCTTCGACGGCCGCGAGAAGTCGCTGCTGCGCGAGGCGGCCGCGGACCGGCTCCCGCGGTCGGTCTACGACCGGGTGAAGAGCCCGTATCCGTCCACGCAGGACCCCAAGTACGCCTTCGCGCTCCAGGAGCACGCGAAGAACCTCCTGGCCGATCCGGACCACCCGGTCTTCGGCCTCGTCGACCGGGAGGCCCTGCGCCGCCTCGCGCAGCGGGACACCCCGCAGATCAGGCAGGCGTCGCGGCGCGGCCTGGAGCGGGCGCTCGACCTGGCCGTGTGGTTCGACCTGTACAAGCCCGAGGTGTCACTGGCCTGAGGCGTCGCAGGTCCGAGCTGTCACTGGCCCGGGCAGCTGCGCACCGTCGGCTGCGGCGGCGGCACCGGATCCCGGTCCGCCGCCGTCGCGAGCGTGTCCAGGAACCGCTGCAGCGCGGGGGCGGCCCCGGCCTCCAGGCGGCGCCGCACCGGCGGCACGGACGCGCCGCGCCGGGGCCCGCGGGGGTCGGCGTCGCCCCTGATGTGGACGGCCGCCACGCGGCGTATGAACTCCGCGGCCGTGATCCCGAGCCGGTCCGCGTGCCGCAGCACGGCGTCGTACTCGTCGGGTGAGAACAAGACCTGCACAGGCTTGGCGCCGTCCATGGACGCATGATGCCGTCCTGTCCGGTCGCGCGCGGCGGGGTTGGCATATTCCGCTCGATGGGGTGGCCGCACGCGGAACGGGTGGCGCGGCGGGGCGGGTGCCGGAGCGCGGTGGGGTGGCCGTGCCGGAGCGTCCCGGTGGACAGGGGAGAGCCCCGGCCGGACGGGGGAATCGCGGTCGGGGCTCTTATCTTGTTCAACGGTGAAATAGGCAGGGGCGTTCCCTCCGGCGATTCCGCTTATGTGTGATCTGCGTTACTCGCGGCTTCTCGTCGCCTCTCGTGGCTTCTCGTGGCTTCTCGTCCGGAGTCCGCCAGGTGTACTCAGCACCACCCCACGCTCGGTGCGTACGCCCAATGTGCCCGCGTCCCCGCGTCCGTAGCTTCGTGAGTGGGGCGCGGCACGTGCCTCCTGTGAAGCGCCGAGAAGGGATACGGGGTCATGTTCGGACAGTTTCGCCGCACGCGCGGGGCCGGATCCGCCAGGAGCGCGGAAGCGCTGCGACTCGTCAAGGTCAGCAAGGCGTACGGCAGCGACGACAGCGTCGTCCGGGCGCTCGACGGGGTCTCGCTCAGCCTGCCCGCCGGGACGTTCACCGCCGTCATGGGTCCCTCGGGCTCCGGCAAGTCGACGCTGCTCCAGTGCGCGGCCGGCCTCGACCGGGCCGACAGCGGCATCGTCATGGTGGACGGCGAGCAGATGACGGGCGGCACCGAGGCGGCGCTCACCAAGTTCCGGCGGCAGCGCGTCGGCTTCGTCTTCCAGCAGTACAACCTCCTCGACACCCTCACCGTCGAGCAGAACACCACGCTGCCGCTGCGGCTCGCAGGACGCCGCGTCGACCGCCGCCACGCCCGGGACATCCTGAACCGGGTCGGCCTCGGCGAGCGGCTCGGACACCGGCCCGACCAGCTCTCCGGCGGCCAGCGCCAGCGCGTGGCCATCGCGCGTGCCCTGGTCACCGAGCCCAGCGTGATCTTCGCGGACGAGCCGACCGGCGCGCTCGACACCCGCAGCGCGCGTGAGGTGCTCCGGCTGCTCCAGGACGCGGTGCGGGTGCACGGCAGGACCGTGGTGATGGTGACGCACGACCCGGTGGCGGCGTCGTACGCGGACTCGGTGCTCTTCCTCGCGGACGGCCGCCTCGCCGGGCACATGGAGCGGCCGACGGTCGACGCGGTCGCCGAGCGCCTCGCGCACCTCGGGGACGCGGTCGCCGCCCAGGACAGTGCCCGCCACGACGTGCCCGTGGGGGTGTGAGCCATGTTCCTGCTCGCCCTGCGTTCCCTGCGGCAGCGCCCCGGACGCTCCGTCGCGACCCTGCTGTCCGCGTTCCTCGGCGCCGCCATCATCATGACCTTCAACTCGCTGCACGACACCGCGGGCGCCCCCGGCGTCGACAGCACCAGCTCCTCGTCCCTGACCACCGCGGCGAGCGTCGTCGGCGGCTATGGCACCCTGCTCGTGTTCTTCGCCGTCGCCTCCACGCTCACCGTCAACGTCCGCCAGCGCGGCACCGAGATCGCCCTGCTGCGCGCCACCGGCGCGACGCCCGCCCAGATCAAGCGCATGGTCGTCGGCGAGGCCGCCGTCATCGCGCTGATCGGCGCCGTCCTCGCGATCGGGCCCGCGATGCTCGGCGGGCGGCTGCTGCTCGGCATGTTCCAGGACAGCGGGCAGGTCGCCGACTCCGTCGACTATGCCTTCGGTCCCGTCGCGCTCCTGTCCGGCATCGACGTCACGCTGCTCGCGGCCGTCGGCGCGGCGCTCCTCGCGGTGCGGCGGGCCACGAAGGCCGCGGCGGGGGAGCGCGCGCCCCGAAACCGGCGGCGCGACGTCCTCGCGTACGCGGCCCTTGCGGCCGGTGCCGTGAGCGTCAGCTCGACCTTCGCGTTCGACGCGACGGACCCCGCCCTGATGGCGCCCGCCGCCTACGGCTCCATCCTGCTCGCGGTCGGCTTCGCCGTCCTGTCGCCCCGGCTCCTGCACGCGCTGCTCGGGCTCCTGGAGCGGCCGCTCACCGCGCTCACCGGAGCGAGCGGCTATCTGACCGTGCACACCCTGCGCAGGCGCGCCGGTGAACTCGCCGGTGTCCTCATGCCGTTGATCCTCTTCACCGGCATGGCGATCGCGACGCTGTACATGCAGGCCGTCGAGAACGACGCCATCGAGGCCTCCGGCCTGGCCAAGTCCGTCGACGACAAGAACGTGCAGACCCTGAACCTCACGGTCGTCGGCATCATCGTCGTCTTCGCCTGCGTGATGCTGGTCAACAGCCTGTACGCGGCGACGTCCTACCGGGCCCGCGAGTTCGGGCAGCAGCGCCTCGCGGGCGCGACGCCCCGGCAGGTGCTCGGCACCGTCGCCATGGAGGGCCTGGCGCTCACCGTGACCGGGGTGTTCTTCGGCTCGCTCGCCGGGATCGCCGGGATCGTGCCGTTCACGGTGGTGCGCACGGACGGCGTCCTGCCGGACCAGGGCCTCGGCATCTGGTGCGCCATCGTGGCCGTCGCGGGAGCGGCGACGCTCGGCACGAGCCTCGCCACGGCCCGGCGCACGCTGCGGACTTCGGCGGTGGAGGCGGTGTCCCTCGCGGCGTGACCACCGCGGGATACGCGGCCGGGGGACGGACGACACGGTGGATGGAGAGGCGGACGAAGAGGCGGACAAAGAGGTGGACGCAGAGGTGACCGCGGGACGCGGTCACCTCTCTCCCCGTTCCCGCTCCCCGCGCCGGGCGTTGTAGCTTCGGTGCCGTGACGCTCGACGATCTCCGTGTCTTCATCGCCGTCTGCCGCGCCGGCAGCCTCAGCGCGGTCGCGCGCGAACTCTCCTGTACGCAGTCGGCGGTGAGCCAGCACGTCAAACGCCTGGAGAAGGAGCTGGCCGTCAGCCTCGTGGAGCGGCACGCGCGCGGTGTCGTACCGACGCCGGCGGGCCGCATCCTGCACGCCGCCGCGTCCGACGGCATCGGCGGCATCGACCTCGCCCTGCGCCGCCTGCGCGACCTCGTGCGCGGCGAGAGCGGCGCCGTGCGCATCACCACGGGCGCGACGACCGTACGCCACTTCATGGCCGACGCGATCGTCGGCTTCCGGCGGCGCTACCCCCGAGTGACCCTCGAATTCCAGACGGCGAGCTCCAGCAGGGCCTGCTTCGACGCCCTCGCCGCCGACGACCTGGACCTCGCGTGGATCACCGTCGGCGACCCCGTACGCGGCATCGAGCAGCGGCCCGTCGCCGACCTGCCGTGGGTGCTCGCCGTCCCCCCGGGCGACCCGCTCGCCGCGAAGTCGCACGTCGGCCTCGCGGACCTGGCGTCCTGTCAGCTGATCCGCCCCCCCGAGGCCTCCACCTCGCGCGCCCAACTGGACGCGGCCATGGGCGACGCGGGCCTGAGCGCGACGGGCCACACCAGCGTCGCCGACTGGGACACCGCGCTGCTGCTCACCGAGCTCGGCGTCGGCCGTGCCGTCGTCCCCGAACTGCCCGGCTGGCGCGACGCGGGCCCGCCGGGCCTGCGCCTCGTCCCGATCCCGGAGCTGCCCGCGCTCTCGGTCGGCTGGGCCGTGCGCCGCTGGGACGCGCTCAGCCCCCTGGCCCGCGCCTTCGCGGACACGGTGGCCGCCGACTGCCGGGGCGGGGGTGCCGTCCCCGCTCAGGGCGGGGGCGGCCGGGCGGCGCGCGTCTGAGAAGGGGTGCCGTTCCCGTTCAGGACGGAGTGAGGCGTGCGGCGCGCGTCTGGAGGTAGCGGATCTCGGGCCGGCTGAGGGTGCGCTGGGCCGCCAACTGGTAGGCGGCGCGTGCTCCTTCGACGTCGCCCGCCTTCTCCAGGAGGTGGGCGCGGACCGCTTCGAGGCGGTGGTGCCCCGCCAACCGGTCCTCCAGGTCCGCCAGTTCCGCCAGGCCCGCCCGCGGGCCGTGCACCATGGCGACGGCGACGGCCCGGCCGAGCTCGGCCATCGGCTCCGGCGCGCGGCGCACCAGGACGTCGTACAGGGCGAGGATCTGCGGCCAGTCGGTGTCCTCGGCGCGCGCCGCCTCGTCGTGCAGGGCCGCGATCGCCGCCTGCACCTGGTAGGCGCCCGCGGGGCCCTGCCGCAGCGCCTCCTCCACGAGGGCGGTGCCTTCGGCGATCGCCCGCGCGTCCCACCGGCCCCGGTCCTGCTCGTCCAGGGGGATCAGCTCGCCGCGCGGCCCGGTCCGGGCGGCACTGCGCGCGTCCGTGAGCAGCATCAGCGCGAGCAGTCCCGTCACCGCGCCCTCCGCGGGCAGCAGGCGGCGCACGGCACGGGTCAGCCGGATCGCCTCACGGGCCAGGTCGGTGCGGTGCAGCGCGGCGCCCGACGTCGCGGTGTAGCCCTCGTTGAAGATCAGGTAGAGCACCTGGAGGACCGCGGCGAGCCGCTGGTCGCGGTCGGCGGGCCCCGGCTGCGTGAAGGGCGCGCCCCGTATCTTCTGCTTGGCGCGGCTGACGCGCTGCGCCATCGTCGCCTCCGGCACCAGGTGGGCGCGGGCGATCTCGGCCGTCGTCAGACCGCCGACGGCCCGCAGCGTCAGGGCGATCTGCGCGGCCGGGGTCAGCGACGGGTCGCAGCACAGGAAGAGCAGCGTGAGCGTGTCGTCGTCGGACGGGGCGCGGCTCTCGCCCGGCGCGGGCGCCGCGAGGGCGTCGCGCGGCGTGAGCCGGGCCGCGTTCTCCTCGCGGCGCCGCCGGGCCGCGTCGCTGCGCAGCTGGTCCGTCAGGCGCCGCGACGCCACCTTGATCAGCCAGCCGCGCGGGTTGTCCGGCACCCCCTGCTCCGGCCACTGCCCCGCGGCGGCGAGCAGCGCCTCCTGCACCGCGTCCTCGGCCTCGCCGAAGTGGCCGTAGCGGCGCACCAGCGCGCCGAGGACCTGCGGCGCGTGCAGCCGCAGCAGGTCCTCGACCTCACTCGGGTGTTTCACCCACGGCCTCCTGACGGTGGTGGCGGTGCCGCTCGGACAGGCCCTAGCAGCTGCCGCCCGCCTCCTGCACGGGCCGGATCACCACCGGAGGGGTCGGCGCGCCCTCGGGGCCGGGGCACTGCAGGATCCGCTCGGCGATCTCGGTGACCCGCTCCAGGCTCTCGCACTCCAGGAGCCAGTACCCGGCCAGCACCTCCTTCGTCTCGCCGTACGGACCGTCCGTGATCACCGGGCGGCCGTCGTCGCCCCGGCCCACCAGACGCGTCCGGGCGGGGTCGGTCAGGCCCTGGCCGTCGATGAACTCACCGGACTCGGCGAGATCGTCGTTCAGGGCACCCATGAACTGGAACATCGCCTGGAGCTCCTGCTCGCTCCAGGCCGGGCTGTGCGCGGAGGCCTTGCCGCTCATCGCGTCGTAGTCGGCCTGCGAGCCCTGCACCATCACCAAGTACTTCATGTCCGTACTCCTCGGCTGTGTGGTCACCCCTCATGGGCAACTCTCACAGGGGACGTCGGAGCGGGCGACCCGCTCTCGACACGTTCCGCGGATTTCTTTCGCCCTACTTCTGGGAGCCGTCCTGCGCGACGTCCTGCGCGGCGTCCCCCGAGCGGCGCACCCCACGGCGCGCCGCCGGGCCGCTGCCGGGAGAGTGAGGGCATGCGTGCCTTGCGGGACATGGTGGCGGGGCTGCTTCCGCATGCCAGGGCGGGGCGGCTCCCGCGCGTGGCGCGCCTGGTCCTCGCGGTGGCGCCCGGCCTGGCCGCCGCGGCCGCCCTCGTGCTGTGCGCCGTGGGCGTGCAGGACGCGGCGGACGGGAGCGGGGGCAAGGCCGCCGTGAGGCCCGTCGCGGCGGGGCACCCGGCCGCCCGGCCGGTGATCGTGCCGCGCGCACGCTGGCTCGGCGACACGCCGCCCAGCCATCCGCCGGTGCGCTACGGCGGTCCCGTCGCCGCCGTCTTCGTCCACCACACGGACTCGCCGAACCGCTACGACTGCGCCGACGCGCCCCGCATCATCCGCGCCCTCGCCGCGGGCCAGACCAAGGCCCGCCTCTTCGACGACATCGGCTACAACTTCCTCGTCGACCGCTGCGGCACGATCTACGAGGGCCGCGCGGGCGGCGTCGACCAGCCCGTCGTCGGCGCGCACACGCAGGGCTTCAACCACCGCACGGCGGGCATCGCCGCGATCGGCACGTTCACGGAGGGCACGCCGGTGCCGGGCCCGATGGCGGAGGCCATCGCCGCGCTCGCCGCGTGGAAGCTCGGCCTCGCCGACGTCGACCCGAGGCTGCGGGCGCGCCTGGTGTCCAGCAACAACCTGAGCCGGTTCCCCGCGGGCACGCCCGCCGAGTTCGACGCCGTGGCCGGGCACGCCGACGGCTACTCGACGCACTGCCCGGGCGCCGCCCTGCGGGCCGAGCTGCCCGCGATCAGGGAGCGGGCAGCGCAGCTCCAGGGCCGTGTGCCCGAGCACGCGCGGGCCGCCGGGCGGCACGAGGCGCGTCCGTCCGCGCCCGGACCCCGGGGCGCACCTAGCCCTTGAGGCGGACGCCCTTCATGGCGTTGTCGAAGACCGGCCGGTGCTGCTTCCACTGCTCGTCCGGCGCCGAGAGGTAGACGACGTACTGCGTGCCGTCGCCGTCGGCGAACGCCATCTCCACCGCCCGGTACGTGCGGGCCCTGCCGTCGAAGGTGAACTCCCAGTACCCGGCGGGCTTGCCGCGGAAGGTCGTGGAGGCCATCCGCACCCGCTCGTAGTTCCGGTTGTCGCGCCGCGTCTGCTCCTCCTCGGTCTCGCGCCAGTGCTCCACCGGGTCGGACCCGGCGAACTCGGCGACGTTGACCCGCAGGCCCACGCGCCCGGACGGGTCGAGGTAGGCGACGTCGCCGCCCTTCAGGACCTTGCGGGTCCAGCCGTCCGGCACGGGCAGGGACATGCGGCGGTCCGGCTTCTCCAGGTGGTACCCGGACGGCACCGGCGGGACGGACGACGGGGAGGGGCGGTGGTCGGGGGTGCCGGAGCCGGACGACCGGGCGCCGGACGCGTCGGTGTCGCCGGGCCACAGGAGCACACCGGCCGCCACACAGCCGGCGACCACGGCGGCGGACCCGCACCACAGGGCCGCGCGGCGGCCGCGCCCGCCACGGCGCGCGGAGGGCGCGGTGGACTTCGAGTGCGCGGAAGAAGCGGAAGAAGCGGAAGACGCGGCGGGCTTCGGGTGCGCGGCCGCGTCCAGGACGGCGGTGCCCGCCTCCGACGCCCGGCGCAGCAGGCGCTCGGCCTCGTGCGCGTCCATGCGCCGCTCCGGGTCCTTCGCGAGCAGGCCCTCGAGCAGCGGGGTCAGCTCCCCGGCGTCGCGCGGCGGCTCGTGCGGTTCGGTGGCGATGGCGTACGCCGTCTCCATGGCGCCGTCCCGCTGGAAGGGGTGGCGGCCCTCGACCGCCTCGTACAGCGTGACACCGAGGGACCACAGGTCGCAGGCGGGACCGGGCCCGGCGCTGCGCAGCCGCTCGGGCGCGAGGTACTTGACCGAGCCGACGAGCTCACCGGTCCTGGTCAGGGACGGCGTGCCGCTCTCCACGGCGATCCCGAAGTCCGTGAGCACGATCCGCCCGTCGCGGCCGAGCAGCACGTTGGCGGGCTTGACGTCCCGGTGCAGGACGCCCGCGTCGTGCGCGGCGCGCAGCGCGGACGCCATGGCGAGGCCGACCCGGGCCGCCTCACCGGGCGGCAGCGCCCCGCGCTCCTTCAGGACGTCGCCCAGCGTGCGGGAGGGGATGTACTCCATGACGATGCACGGCAGGCCCTCGTCGTCGACGACGTCGTGCACCACGATCACGTGCGGGTGGGCGATGCGGGCGGCGCTGCGGGCCTCGCGGCGCGTGCGCTCGTGCAGCGTCTCGATCTCGTCGTCGTGCAGATGCGGCGGCACGTGCAGCTTCTTCACGGCGACATGGCGCCCTAGCAGCTCGTCCTCGGCCCGCCACACGGTGCCCATGCCGCCCCGGCCCACGCGCTCGACCAGGCGGTAGCGGCCCGCCACGAGCCGTCCCGGATCGGACACCGTCGAGATCCCCACTTCGCACACATGAACAGATTGCCGAAGTAGCCTAACCCGCTCGTCCGGCGGGCCGACGGTCATGGGTTCGCGGTCGCGTACACGATGAGGTTGTCCACCGGATGCCCCTGCGCGTCGTACGCGCCGTCGCAGGTGATCAGGCGCAGGGCGCGGGACGAGGTCGCTCCGTAGACCCTGTCGGTCGGGAAGGCCTTCTTGCGGACCGTCTCGGTGCGGGTGACGGTGAAGCGCACCGTCCGGCCGTGCGCGTCGCGGACGGTGATGCGGGCGCCCGCCCGCACGTCCTTCAGGTCGTGGAAGACGGCCTTGCCGTAGCGCGTGTCGTTGTGGCCGATGAGGACGGCCGCGCCCCGCTCGCCGGGCACGGCGCCGCCGGTGTACCAGCCCGCCGTCATGCCCTTGTGCGGGGGCGGGACCTCGACCGTGCGGTCGGCGTTGAGGCCGAGGCGCATCAGCGGGGCGCTCACGCCGATGGACGGGATGGACACGCGCACCGGGTCGGCGGCCCCGACCCGGGTGACGGTGCCGCTGCGCGCGGCGGGCTCGTCGCCGCCCGAGGCGTCCACCGAGTACGTCGACGAGGAGCGGGGCGCGTCGGTGCCACCGCCGGACGAGCAGCCGCTCGCGGCCGCGCAGACGAGGGCGAGCGCGGCGAGCGCGGACGCGCGCCGGTGCCGCGTCGGCCGGTGCCGGTGGGGTGTCGGGGACGTCGTCGAAGACATGGGGCTCCGTACGCGGTGGTGCCGCCCTGGCGTGGACGGCACCACCACGGTGTGGTCGGGCGGGACAGGGGCGTCAGGTGTGACCGGGGGGTGTGGTCAGCCCTGGACGCGCCCGGCGGCGCGGCGGCGCAGGACCACCGTGCTCGCGCCCGCGACCAGGGCGATGCCCGCGGCCGTGCCGATGAGGGTGCCGGTGTTGTCGTCGCCGGTCGTGGGACGCTCGCCCGCGGCGACGCCGCCGCGCGGGGCGGCCTGCTCCTTGCGGGCCTCCTTGGCCTTCTCCACGGCGGCGCGCTTCTTGGCGATGTCCTCCTTCGACGGCGCCGACGGGGCCGACGGGGCCGACGGGGTCGACGGGGCCTTGGAGACCGACGGCTTCGGCTTGGGCGCCTCGGTCGCGAAGGCCATGCCGGCCGGGGCGGCGAGCACGCCCGCGGTCACGGCGGTGACGACGGCCGCGGCCCGCAGCTGACGGCGGTGGGGACGGTGGCGGCGGTGGGACATGGTGTGGGCTCCATTCCAGGTCGTACGGGGCAAGGCCCGGCGAGGCAGGGACCCCTCGCCGGGCACGAGGCACAGGCTGGCGCGAAGTTATGAGGAAACTGTCAGGTTCCTGTTGGCGTCCGATCAGCGTCACCGCCGCACCCCACTGTCAGACCCCTCTGGCACAGTGCCCGTCATGACCGATCGTCACGAAGCCTTCCGCGCCCTGCACCGCGCCGGTGCCCCGCTGCTCCTGCCCAACGCCTGGGACCACGCGTCCGCCGCCGCGCTCGCCCGCGCCGGATTCGCGGCGATCGGCACGACGAGCCTCGGCGTCGCCGCGGCCGCGGGCAAGGCGGACGCCACCGGGGCCGCCCGCGAGGAGACGGTGCGGCTCGCCCGCGGCATCGCGCGGCTGCCCGCGCTGATCACCGTCGACATCGAGGGCGGCTTCAGCGAGCGCCCCGAGGACGTCGCCGCGCTCGCCCGGGAGCTGACCGCGGCGGGTGTCGTCGGCGTGAACATCGAGGACGGACGCCCTGACGGCACGCTCACGGCCGTCGGCGCGCAGAGCGAGCTGATCCGGGCGGTGAAGGAGGCCGCGCCCGAGCTGTTCGTGAACGCCCGCACGGACGCGTACTGGCTGGACGCCGGGGGAGCACCCGAGGCCGAGCGCCGCACGGCCGCGTACCAACAGGCGGGCGCGGACGGGGTGTTCGTGCCGGGGGTCCAGGACGAGGCCGTGATCGGCGGTCTGGTCGCCGCGCTCGACGTACCGCTGAACATCCTGTACGCGCCGGGCACGCTGTCCCCCGCGCGCCTCGCCGACCTCGGCGTGCGGCGCGTGAGCACCGGGTCGCTGCTGTTCCGCGCGGCCGTGCAGCAAGCCGTCGACGTGGCCCAGGAGTTCGCCCGCGGAGCCGCGGGCCCCAGGGACGTCCTGTCGTACGCCGACGCGCAAGATCTCGCGACGGTGTACGAGGGGCAGGTGTGCGAGCCTGGACGGTAGTGCGGGCCGGGGCGGGAGGGGCGAGGCGGGGAGGGGGAGGGATGGCAGGGCGGGACACGTCGCGTCGTACGGGGAGGACGGCGGACCCCGACGCGGCGTCGCCGAGCCTGTGGGCCGACCCCAACTACCGTCTGTTCCTCGCGCTGCAGGGCCTGTCCGCGCTCGGCGACTCCTTCTCGCACGTGGCGATCCCGCTGCTCGTCCTGCACCGGACGGGGTCGGTCGCGCAGATGGGCCTCGTCACCGGTCTGACCGGCGTCGCCACGATCGTCACGGGCCTGTTCGCCGGAGTCGTCGCCGACCGCGTCGACCGGCGCCGCCTGCTCGTGCTCGCCGACGTCGCGCGCTGCGTCCTGTTCGCCCTGGTGCCGGTGGTGTGGCTCTTCGCGACGCCGATCTGGCTGGTCTACACGGTGGTGCCGCTCGCCGGGGTCTTCTCGATGCTGTTCCAGGTCACGTTCGTGACGGTCGTGCCCGCCATCGTGCCGCACGGCCGGATACTCCAGGCCAACAGCCATCTGTTCGGGACGTACGCGGTCGCGGGCGCGGGTGGGCCGATGCTCGCGGGCCTCGTCGCGGCCGCGTTCGGACCTGCGGCCGCCATCGGGATGGACGCCGCGACGTTCGCGGTGTCGGCGGTCGGCATCCTCTTCGTGCGGTTCCGCGCCGCACCGCCGCCCGGCGCGGACGCGGACGCGGGGGCCGAACGGGCCGGGGTGCGGCGGGAGTTCGTCACCGGTGCGCGGTTCCTGTGGCGGCACCCGGTGCTGCGGCCGCTCACGGCTCTCCTCGCCCTGGTCATCTTCCTCACCTACGGCATGACCGACGTCATCATCTTCCGCGTGAAGGACGAACTGGGCCACGGCGACAGCACCGTCGGCTATGTCCTCGCGGCCGGGATGCTCGGCACGCTCGCCGCCGCGGCCGTGGTCGACCGGACGCGCAAACGCCTCGGCTTCGGGGTGATCTGGGTCGGCGTGCACGTCGTCGCGGGCATAGCCGTGGCCGCGCTGGGGCTCACGGGCAGCGTGCCGGTGGTGGGCGCGCTGGCCGCCGTCGTGCTCTTCTGCACAGCCATGGCGGGCATGAACTCCATGTCACTGCGCCAGGAAGTGACGCCAAGCCACCTCCTGGGCCGCGTCACGTCGTCGTTCTGGACGATCCACAACGCGCTCGGCCCCGTGGGCGCGGCGGCCGTCACCGCGGCGGCGGGCACCTGGGGCGTCCCCGCGGTGTGCCTGGCGGCGGGCGGAGGCCTGGTCGCCATCGCGGTGACGGCGACACGGACGGGAGTGGGCCGCTCCCGGGCGGGCCGCGACATGGCCGTCGAGGGGGTACCCCCTGCTCCTTAAGAGCTGTGGGGGAGTTCGAGGACGAGGCCGAAGGCCGATCGACGGCGCCGTAGGTCAACGGCGGGACTCTTCGCGGTGCCTGACACCGGGTTCCCCCTCGGCGGACGGAGGGGCCTGATCCCCATGGCCGGGCCACCACGCGGCATGGCCGATCAACGCCGTCAACGCCGGAGTGAACAGCATCGCCATGACGAACGCCGCGATCACGATGCCGAAGGACAGCGAGAAACCCATCTGGGACAGCGTCGAGTTGCCCGCGAGCATCAGGGTCGCGAACGTGCCCGCGAGGATCACGCCCGCCGAGCCGATCGTCGGCCCCGAGTGCCGCACCGCCGTGCCCGCCGCGTCGTGCGGATCGCGGCCCTCGCGGGCCTCCTCGCGCAGGCGCGACACCATGAGGATGTTGTAGTCCGTGCCGAGGGCGACCACGAACAAGTACATGATCACCGGCAGCATGAACATCAGGCCCGGCTGGCTGCCGATCCGCTGGAAGATGATCGACGTCGCGCCGAGCGTCGCGCCGAAGCCGAGCGCGACCGACAGCATCAGGTACCACGGCGCCACGAGACTGCGGAGCAGCAGGCCGAGGATGACCATGATGGCGATCGCGGCCACCGGGAAGACGACCGAGTAGTCGCGGTCCACGGCCTTGTTGATGTCGACGTACACGGCCGTCGTGCCGCCGACGAGCGCCTCGGTGCCGGCCGGAGCGTCCTGGTGGGCGGTGGTCCGCAGCTGGTCCTTGACGGTGTCCAGGGCCTTCTCGGAGGCGGGCGGATCGGAGAGCACCACGGAGTACGCGGCGGTCGTGCCGTCCTTGCTGATCCGCGGGGCGGCCACCGAGCCGACGCCCTCGACGGACTCCAACTGCTTGCGGAACGCGGCCGGCTGATCGTCGGGCAGCGCCCCGTCACCGGTCGACGTCAGATACACGAACGTCGGGTCGGTGGTGCCCGCCGGGAAGCCCTTCTCCAGGTTGTCCTGCCAGACGACGGACTCCTTGTCCTTGGGCAGCGAGGACCCCGCGAGGTCGAAGTTCGCCTTGTAGCCGAGGGCGCCGAGCGCCAGGGCGCCCATGAACAGCGCCGAGACGACCGCCCACACGGCGGGCTTGCGGGCGATCGACGTACCGAGCTTGGCGAAGCCCGTGCCGTGCGGCTCCCGCTGCCAGGACTTCGACGGCCAGAAGACCTTCGTACCGAGCAGCGACACCACCGCGGGGACCAGCGTGAGGCCCGCGAGCAGCGTCAGGAACACGGCGATCGCGAGCGCGGGCCCCATCGAGCGCAGCATGCCGAGCGAGGACAGCGTGAGCGCGGCGAACGCGACGATGACGGCACCGGCCGCCGACGTGATGGCCTCGCCGACCCGCTCCACGGCGTGCACCATGCCGCCCTTGGGGTCCTCGCCGGCGCGCAGCGCCTCCCGGTAGCGGAACAGCAGGAACAGGATGTAGTCCGTGCCGACGCCGAACAGGACGACGGTGAGCAGCTCCTGGATGGAGGAGTCCGCCTTCATGTCGAAGGCCTTGTTCGCCGAGGCGATCAGGCCCGTCGCCATCGGCGAGATCAGACCGATGAGGACCACGGGGAGCAGCGCGATGATGGGGCTGCGGAAGATCACGAGCAGCAGCACGACGATGATGACGATCGTGCCGACGCCGACGAGCAGGCCCGCGCGCTCGGACGCGTCGCTCTCGTCGAGGGCCTGCGCCGCCGAGCCGGTGATGCCCGCGCTGAGGTCGGTGCCCTTGAGCTCGGCCTTGAGGTCCTTGCGGAGCTGTTCGACGGCGTCCTGCTGCTTGGTGTCCTCGGGGTTGGTGATCTTCGGCATCGCCACGACGGATGTCTGCACGCGCTTGTTGGGCGACACCTCGCCGGGCGTGACGGCCTGGACCTCCTTGATCTTCTTCGCCTGGAGGTCCTTCGAGACGCGGGTGACCTCGGCGGAGTCGGCGGGGGTCAGTCGGCCGCCGTCGGAGCGCTGGAAGACGACGATCGCGCCGATGTTCTCCTGCTGCGGGAACTCCCGCTCCTGCAGGTCCGACGCGCGGATGGATTCGTAGTGCTCGGGCAGGAAGCTCGCTTCGTCGGTGCTGGAGGTCAGCTTCGGTGCCAGCGAGATGACGGCACCGGCCACGACCACCCAGGCAAGGATGATCCACCAGGGGCGGCGGACCACGAATCGGCCCAGTGCAGAGAACATGTACTACTGCCTCTCCTCGCCCCCGAGGCACATCGCATCCTGCCCAGCATCGGCGAGGCCATGCGCCCCCGCCACTCGGGGCGGGGGCCCGGGGAGCGGCGGGGGCGGGCGGAGACGGGTGCGCAGGAGCGGCGTGACCTGCGCGGACCGGAACCGGACTAGAAGTTGATCATGTGTCCGGCCAGGCCGTGCACGGCCTCCTTGACGGCCTCGCCCAGGGTCGGGTGGGCGTGCACGTTGCGCGCCACCTCATGCACGGTGAGGTCCCACTGCTGGGCGAGCGTGAGCTCCGGAAGCAGCTCGGTGACGTCAGGACCGATCAGGTGGGCGCCGATGATCTCGCCGTACTTCGCGTCGCTGATGATCTTCACGAAGCCGACGGTGTCGCCGAGGCCGTGCGCCTTGCCGTTCGCCTGGAACGGGAACTTGGCGACCTTGACGTCGAAGCCCTTCTCCTTGGCCTGCGCCTCGGTCCAGCCGAAGCTCGCGATCTGCGGCTGCGAGTAGGTGGCGCGCGGGATCATCGGGTAGTCGAGCTCCATCGTCTCGGCGTCCGCGATGGTCTCGGCCGCCACGACGCCCATGGACTCGGCGGTGTGCGCGAGCATCAGCTTGGCGGTGACGTCGCCGATGGCGTAGATGTGCGGCACGGACGTGCGGCAGCGGCCGTCGACGTCGATGGCGCCGCGCTCGGTGACGGCCACGCCGGTCGCCTCCAGGCCGTAGCCCGTGACGTTCGGCGCGAAGCCGATGGCCTGCAGGACCTTGTCGGCCTCCAGGACCTGGCTCTTGCCGTCCTTGCCCGTGACGGTGACGCGGACCTGCGGGCCCGACTCGTCGATCGTCTCGACCCGGGTCGAGGTCAGCACGTCGATGCCGAGCTTGCGGTACTGCTTGGCCAGCTCCTTGGAGACGTCCGCGTCCTCCAGGGGCGCGATCCGGTCCAGGAACTCGACGATGGTGACCTTCACGCCGTAGTTGTGCAGGACGTACGCGAACTCGATGCCGATCGCGCCCGCGCCCGCGATCACGACCGACTGCGGCAGCTCGTCGGCGAGGATCTGCTCCTCGTACGTCACCACGCGGTCGCTGCGGCGCGTGCCGGGCAGCAGCTTCGGGGTCGCGCCCGTGGCGATGATGCAGTTGTCGAAGCCGATCGTGGTGGTCGTGCCGTCCGACTTCGCCACCTGAAGGGTGTTGGCGTCGAGGAAGGTGCCCCGGCCGTCGAACTCCGTGATCTTGTTCTTCTTCATCAGGAAGTGGACGCCCTTGACGCGGCCCTCCGCGACCGTGCGGCTGCGCCGGAACGCCTCGCCGTAGTCGAAGGAGACCTCGCCGTCGACCTTGATGCCGTAGGTCTTCGCCTCGTGCGTGAACAAGTGCGCCAGTTCGGCGTTGCGCAGCAGCGCCTTCGTCGGGATGCAGCCGACGTTGAGGCAGACACCGCCCCAGTACTTCTCCTCCACGACCGCGACCCGCTTGCCGAGCTGGGCGGCGCGGATGGCGGCCACATAGCCACCGGGTCCTGCTCCGAGCACGACGACGTCGAAGCGCTCATCCATGGGGTGGTCCTCCCTGAGTTGCACAAACCTGCGTGGTACGGATGCCACGATCATCCGTCATCCACGCCTCGACGTGGAATTCGGCCCCGTCCCTGCCGGGGGCGGCGCCCGCCCGGGGTCTCAACGCCCCGGGGCGAGCCGCCATCTGACCTCTCCGTCGTGCCACTCGTCCGTGGGGGCGAGCCCGGCGGCGCGGGCCACGGCGGCGGACGCGGCGTGCTCCGGGTGGATGTGCGCGACGACGGACGTCACCTCCGGGTGACCGCGCAGCCAGCCGACCAGGGCGCCCGCCGCCTCCGTCGCGTACCCGCGGCCCTGCCAGGCCGCGCCCACCATCCAGGCGACCTCGGCGACCAGGCCACCGGCGGCGTCCCCGGGGCGCACGGTCGCCTGCACGGTCCCTGCGAGGCGCCCGTCGGCAGTGACCCTGACGACCCAGTTGCACCAGG
Source organism: Streptomyces sp. NPDC059003 (assembly GCF_042740445.1). Classification (NCBI taxonomy): domain Bacteria; kingdom Bacillati; phylum Actinomycetota; class Actinomycetes; order Kitasatosporales; family Streptomycetaceae; genus Streptomyces; species Streptomyces sp. NPDC059003. The sequence goes on from NZ_JBHYJH010000027.1 coordinate 53,753, forward strand.
ACACGGCGGGGTCCGGCGCCCCGGCGACCTGCCGCGCGTAGCGGGCGCGCAGCGCGTCCACGTCGTCGGGGGCGCCACCGATGTACGCGTACAGCGCCGGGTCGGACAGGACGACGGCCATCTCCTCGGCGTGCGTGACGCGCAGAGGTTCGAGCGAGAGCCGCTCACTGGTCAGCGGTTCGGCGACGAGCCTCATGGGGTGCTCCTTGCGTACGGGGACGGCGGCTCGCAGCGTACGGGGGAGGGGGCGCGGCGGACGGGGCAGGGCCCGCGCCGCGGCGGGCACGTGTCTGAGAGCGCGCCCGTGTCTGAGAGCGCACACGTGTCTCAGAGCCCGCCCGTGTCTGAGAGCGCGCCCGTGTCGTACACGTCGAGGCGCCCGCACATCCCGAACCGCCCGCGCGCCACCGGCTGTTCGGCCCGTACCCGGGCCCGCGCGAGATGGGTGGCGTCGCCGTCCGCCAGGAGGTCGAGCTGTGCGCCGGTGGCCGCTGCCGCCGCGGCGGCGCCTGCCCGCCAGCGTTCGCGCCACTGGTCGGCCAGCGGTCGGACGAGCGCGGCGGCGGCCCGGTGGAAGGCGGCGAGCGGCCCGGGGTCCCCGGCGTCGGCGGCGGCGCGCAGCGCCATGAACCCCTCGACGGCGAGGTCGCGGCGCCGGCGCGCGGCGCGCTCCTGGTCCGCCTCGCTCCCTCGGGCGGGCAGCGCCACCGCGGCCCGGTAGGCGTCCGCGTCCGCGAGGAGCGGCGGCGGCAGCGTGAGCACCGCGTCGCCCGCCTCGGGCAGGCCGCTGTTCTGCATCAGGACGTGCAGGGTCAGGTCGCCCTCGTTGACGAGGCGGTGGACGGTGCCGGGGGTGAACCACACGAGGGCGCCGGGCGCGAGCGGGGTGTGCCGGAACCCGGATCCCGTGAGGGTCTGCACGGCGCCCCGACCGCTCACCACCGCGTAGCCCTCCGTGCACGTCAGATGGAGGTGCGGCGTCCCACCGCGCAGCCCGTCGGCGGCGGGCCAGTCGTACACCCGCAGGCGCGACACCCCGATCCCGCCGGGAAGTCCCTCGTACGCGGCGCTGGCCCGGAATCCGTCGGTCGGCGGCATACCTTCCAAGGGAACCAGGGAAACCACAGGAATCAAAGGGGGCGGAGGAGAACCGGAGGGGAATCGGTGACATAGGAGGCCATCAGGTGGAACGGTCAGACTCTGCATACGCTGCCTACCAGCGGCGGAGCATTGACGATGTGATCCTGACTGATCGCCAAGTGATCCTTTGGAACTGGCCGTGGGCCCTCGTCGCCGGGATCAGGTAGCCGACAAGAAGATCCCGCCACAGGCTGACAGCGACGAGCAGCCCCACCTCGAAGAAGTTGTTGACAGCACCTGAGGCGCCGTGCTCCGCATGCGATAGCGCCTTCCACGGTCATGAGGACAGGAGCGCTTCGGCATACGGCTACGCGGCCTCCTCAACCTCCGGCTCGGTCTTCCCGTTCAGGACCTGCCGCACCCACCCGGGCGAACAGCGCAGCCGCGCCGCGAGGACGTCCACCGGCACACCCCGCCGGTGCGCGCCACGCACCGCCGCATTCCGACGCGCCAACCACCGCTTACGGGCCAGCTTGCCCGCCACCCGCCGCTGCAGCACGGCCGCGACAACCAGCATCAACTGGCCTGACGCGCTCTGAAAACGACCCTCCACGAAAGCCCCCTGCCCAAGACACGCCACCCCGCCCACCCACAACGGTCGACCGCACATAGTCCCGTCGCAAGGGCGCGAAACCCGGCGCACGCACGAACACCCCCACACTCATGAGGCCGTGGGGGCGCTGTGCGGTGCGAGCATCGGCCACAGCGGGTACGGCGGACGAACAGCCCCCCGCCTCAACGGCGAGTGTTGCGCCAGGCCGCCGCACCATCAACACCCAGACACGGCAACGCCCCGCATGCATCGGACGCGGGATGTTGCCGTGTGTGTGGTCGGCAGTACCAAACCCGAGAGAGCCCAGGAAACCACCGCCATCCGCCAAGCCTGCCGCATCCCCGGAACCGCCCCGACGCTCGCAGGCAACGAAGACAACGGGCAAGCCAACAGCGGCTGATACCGAACCCGCCAGGAACCAAGTGTTCTACCGTGTTCCTGTTGTCGAGGGTGACCGCCTGGAGGCAGAGGGAATGGCCGAGCTGATCAGCCGCGAAGAAGTACCCGTCGAAGTCGACTTCTATGGGCTCGCCCTGGAGGACTGGGACGACAGTCAGGTACCCATCCCCTTCCCCGAGGACTGGGAGCAAGGCCCCTTTCTGACCGCTCACCCCGGGCGGCTCTCCTTCACCAGCGCCGGACACACGCACACCGCGAGCGTGACGATCGAAGTCTGGGGCCAGGAACCGGCCGCGCCGCCCGGCGACTGGGAGGAATCCGCCCTCACCGAGATCGCTTGCTCGTCAGGGAAACTCCAAGCCCGCGGCCTCGCCGGTGGTCCGATGCCGGATCCCATCCACCTGTCCGATGAGGCAGGCACCTGGACCGTGCGCGCCGTGTGCCGCGGCCGGACCGACGTTGAAGTCCAGTCGCGAGACGAGGCGGTTGAAGGCGTCGAGCAGTATGTGCTCCAGTTCTGGCCCCAGAAGTGATGTCGCGGACCGGGGACGAATCAGGCTTCAGAGCCCGCCCCCGGCCTGCCGGTTCCTTCAGGACGTAATCTTGACCAGGAAGCCGTCATCCGGACCGTCGATCAAACGGTTCTTGTCGTAATACTGCGCGAGCAGAATGCCGGCCGCTCCATTTGACTTCTTCGGCAGGGCCTTCACGCTGAAATTCTTCGGATGCACCCGGTGATCGTACTTTGATGCGGCTGCGCCCTCATAGGTGGTTTGGAATGGAAACTCGTCGCACTCCTTCTTCCCGCCCTCGGCGTAGTCATCGCCGAACCACTTCTTGCAGTTGTAGCGCGACTTGTTGTAGTTCTCCTTGCGTCGAGTCCCGTCTTTGTACAGTCGCGTCAGCGGCTCGTCGGCACTCCGGCCCGGCAGCCTCTTCCCGCTGTAGGGCGGATGTGTGCGGCCCGGGTTCGTGAACGCCAGCTTGATGTGCTTCGCCACATCCTTCTCCGGAGCACTGGCGCTCGTGCTGTACTCCAGCGCCGTAGAGACACTGAACACCGCTGCTCCGTTGGCCCTGTTCGGCAGGTAGGCGGCCTTGTCCCAGCGAGGCGGCAGCATGAAAAGGGAGCCGCCGTTCGGAACTTCGAGTGCCCATCCGGGCGGGGCTGACATGCTGACCTTCGCCTCATAGGCGCCAAATACACCGTCGTTGACAGAGACCTGGTCAGGAGCAGTCCACACGGTGTGCTTGAAGCTGCTCATACCCCAGCTCTTCCTCACCGGCATCCTCGCACCGCCGTACTTGTACTGCGCACGCGCCGGCCAACTCTTAGCAATCTTCGCCTTGATGTGGATGCCCATGCCGGTGGCGTTATGCGTGCCCGACGACCGGAAGTCGGTGAGATGGTACGTCACGGTCATCGTGCGGCTGTTCTTCGGGATGGTGCCGACTGTCAACACCTTGAACGAACTCCAGCCGATCGGCCGCCCGGACCGCAGCCACACCTGGTTGAACTTCTTGCCTGAGCACACCGCGAACCGCGACCGGACGTAGAACACTTTGTTCCCAAGGCCGTCCTTGCACTGCTTCCGGGTCATCGTGTGAGGAGGCTCCGGCAGTTGGATCGCTGTAGCTGACACCGGCCTCTTGGGCAAGGACGGCGTAGCCGAATCCGTCGCCGCCCGAAGGCCACTGTCGCGTGCCGGCCCGACCGTCTCCCGCGGCAACAGCCCCTCAGCGGACTGTGCCCGCTGCGAGGCCCGAAGTTGCTCCATCACTCCCGGTTTCCGTAACTCCCCCAGGTCCGGTTCCTCGCCGCCCACCGGCCCGACCGTCGTGATGACCTCCTGCACCCGCTCCTCGGCGCCAGCACTCCCTACCGGCGCCAACAGTGGAGCCAGCAACGCAGGCAACACCACCGCAGAGGCACGCAGACGTGATCTGCGCGTACCAGTTCTTCGCACAAACCCCCCTCAGGGCAAGACGCCACAACCACCCCATGTGGCATGGCCGCACCACATGTAGCAGAGAAGTTCGCTACTCGAACAACAGCACGACACGTCTGACGCAATCACGATCGACAATGGCGAAGAGAGGGCCGCCGGGGTACGGCGGGAGGGCGACGACACTCCGGCCGGCAGTCGCTGGGGAGCCAGCCAGCCGCTGCAGCAAACCGGCCGTCTGGGTGTGGTGCAACTACCGGGGTGCGTGTGACAGTTGAGGGGGAGTGTGATGCCCTCACCCCGCAGGCGATGGGTAGGCCCGGGGCATGTCTAGACCGGCTTGAAATGACGGCGGCTCCATTGCCTGTGCACTTCTAGTGGTTTTCGCGGATGCCGGTTCTCTCATCCTTGGTGCATGCAGCCTTGTAGATCTCGATGGAACCGAGGGCCTGCCGTCTGCCAAGGTGTTTGTGTTCGAGCTTGACGCACTCGAAGAGTGGTGCCTAAGCCAAGAAGCCTCGTCTGGAGGTGGCGGCACTCAACGGGGCGACTGCGGAGATCGATCTTCTAACTCGCAATAGGCCCCGTCACGAGAATCTGTTCTTCGAACAGCCCGCTGCCGCCGTATGAGGACTGCGGGGAAGAAGGGGCTGCCGGAGCTGCACCAGTTCGAAAGGGAAAGATGGCTACGGGCCACAGTGTGACAGCTAAACCGGCCAGTGCGCGAGACGCACGACGTAAACCACCCGTCGACGCCAATGCTCCTGATACCACACCAGCCAGCGGCCTTCCGAGATGGTCAGTAACCCTGACACCCCGGACTCTTCGACTGCAGGCTCGCCGAGGTACTTCACGGCGGCGGCATCAGCCAGCCGTTGCGCGAGTTGCTCAACCTCGGCCACCAGCTCCCGCCGCCGCATCCAGCAGATCCCTTATCTCTGCGCCAGCAGCCCGGATCTCCTCCCGGGACTCCGCGATACCGACCGCCCGCTCCAGCTCCCGCAACCGCTCCGACCGCGCCGGATACCGGTGCAGCGCAACATGCACCGCCCACTTGTGCAGGAACAGATGCATCGGCACCGTGCTGTCCGACTGCAGAGCCTGCTCCCATGCCGCATGGAACTCACGCTCAAAATCAACAGAGGCCACCGGATCCAAGCGCTGTACCGCAGCCCGCAATGGGCCCTCCGACACGGGAGGCATCGCGAACGGCGGCTCGTCGCCACCCGGCTCGACAGAACACACGCTCACCGTCTACCTCCCCAAAATGTTCAACACGCGCGAGACACGCCGACCCGGCAAAAGCCATCCTCCCCCCAACCCGAAGATCCACAGGGATGAGATCGGCACAGGCGCCCCCATCACATGATGGGGGCGCCTGTGCCCGCAGTCAGATTGCGGGGGCCGCCTCATCGGCCTCGTGCGCCCGCCGCGCCAGACCGTGCAGCTCCGCGATCGCTGCCTCCGCCTGCGCGCACAACGCCTCGACATCGTCGGCGCTCATGGAACGGCCAGCCGCGTTCTTCCCGCCCTCGCCAAGTACGAACGAACGGCGGCGCTCCTCCTCGTCGCTGAACGGGTCCACGGCCAGCCGGAAATAAGCGAGGAGTTCCGTACTGTCACGATGAGGCGGTTCGAGATCCAGATACTGGCCCTCATGCCAGACGTCCTCGATCGCCACCTGCCGATCCGACGAGTTGTCCTCCGCGACCGCGTCGAGCACGCTTCACGATGCACTGATGCTGAAGAAGCCCTGCCCGCCCTCGTCGTCGACGCCGAGCCCGCGGCGCGCAGCGCGCGGGCCGGCAGCGAGCCTCGGGCCCGCCGTGAGGCGCTGCGGTGCACCGCTGACCTGATCCGGGCTGCTGCGCTCCACTGCGGCCGAACAGGCTGCCTAGACCTGTCGCTGATGGTCGCCGACCATGCGTTGCGTGCTGCTGAGGCGATGTCTTGATTGGTGGTGTCCGTAGGCTTCACCTATGGAGAGTGGGCTTGAGACCGCGTGTCGGATCTGTGGGCTGGACATCGGTGAGGTGCGGTTCGACGGGCACGGCTTGGCCTTGTTCGTCATCTGCGGGTGCTGCGGCAATGAGTCCGGCGTGGCAGACGGCACCGTGGCTCAGGTTCGCCGCCTTCGTGACCGCTGGCTCGATGCTGGATCTGTGTGGTTCGAGCCCAAGTCCCGACCGGCCGGTTGGGGCCTGCAGCAGCAGTTGTGCAGCATTCCGCTGAGGTGGCGCTGACCTTGATCGCCCGTCAGTTCACTGTTGGCGTGCGGCAATAGCAGATGAGGAACGCGGCGAGCCCGGCGAAGGCGCGGAAGTGCTCGGCCTTGCGGTCGTAGTGGCGGTGCAGACGGCGGTATCCGTTCAGTCAGGACATCGTGCGCTCGATGACCCAGTGGTGCCGGCCAAGCCGCTCGGAGGCTTCAAGCCTGCGGCGGGCGATGCGTGGCGCGGGGGCCGTCTCATCGGCATGCAGGCACGTGATCGGTTAGGAGCGATTTAGGGGCTGAGGCGCTGCGTCGATGGCGTGCCTGAGCGGCGCCCCCCCGAGGGGCGCCGCAGGTGGATGGTGTGCGGCCCCCGACGCTCGGGACATCGGGGGCCGCGGGCCTCGACTTCCTCCCCCCACGAAAGGTTGTCGAGGGTCTATGGGGGATGGGGAACCGTCAGAAGTTCAGCAGGGCTCCGTCGGTGAGGGACGCGTTCTTCACGCATGCGTTGCCGAACGTCGTCGTCCACGCGACGTGCTTGCCCTGCCAGACGCCGGCCACCGAGACGACGACCGGGTTCCACTCCTTCGTACAGTGCCCCTTCGGTTCCTTGTCGACGAGCGTGTCGAACTTGGCCTCCACCGCGTCGAGTTCGGCACAGGCGGCCTGCGGAACCGGGTGGGTGCCCGAGGCCTTGGGCGCACAGGTCAGGGTGACCGCGCGCTGCACCGTGGCCGTGGCGGCGTCTTCGCCCTGGCCGACGGTGAGCACGAGGGCCGACGGCGCGTACAGGCCCGTCGGCTTCGGGGCCTCCGCCTGTGCCGTGCCCATGGTGACCACCGAGGCGGTCAGGGCACCGGCGGCCACGGCGGTGGCGCTCACGGTCTTGAGGAGGTGACGCACTTTGACGCTCCTTAGAAGCGGGTTGGTGGTTCCAGGGTCGGTGGCACGCGAGGAAGTGTTGCAGGCAATTGCTGCTGGGAGTTACCAGGAGATTGCGTGCCGTGATTTGTGATTGCGGTGGGGAGTCTGGCAAGTGCGCTGAGTGAGCGGCAACCGGATGGTCGATTTCCGGATGCCTGCGTCCGCTGAGCGAGGTCCGAATGGCCGTTCGGGCAGCTCAGGGCGGCCGGGGCGAGTGCCGAGGAGTGGTCCAGGCCTGTGGTGCGGGCCGGTGGTATAACTCGGAACGACCACTTGACCTGGGAAAATGAGCGGTTGGTCGTTTTTCGTTGCGCGGCCTTCGACCGGAAACCATCGCTTGACCGGACGGGGTCCGAACGGATATTCGCGAGCCGTTCATCGAGCGCGGGTGGTGCCTGACCTGCGGTGCGGCGCGGTGGTGCGCGGCACGGGCGAGTGCGGTGGCGGTTGGGGTGCCTGGTGGCGCGGGCGGGTGCTGGGGCGGTGGTCAGGTCCTGGTGACGCGGGCGTGGGCCTCCTCGGGGGTGAGGCGCCGGCCCTCCTCGAACGCGGTTGTGTACGGCTCCTCGCCGAGCCGCGCCCGCGCTGCGGCCGCCGCCCGGTCGACGTCCAGGCGCTCGGCGGGCGGCAGGGGGGCGGCCACGGACGCGCGGGCCGCGGTCGCCGCGCCGAGCAGCGTCGCCGCCGTGGCGCCCGCGCCCGCCGCGGCCTCCGCTCCCGCGAGGCCCTCCAGGGCGAGCGCGAGCGCCCGCGGGTCGCCGAGGCCGCGCGCGACCGCGAACCCCTCGTCGTGCAGCGCCCGGGCCGTCGCCGTGTCCCCGCGCAGCTCCGCCGCGAAGCCCAGCTCGGCGAGTGCCAGCGTCACGCCGGGGCCGTAGTCGGCCGCGCGGAACCACCCGAGCAGCTCGCGCATGTGCCGCTCGGCGCCGACCAGATCGCCCTCCCGGCGCGCCCCGAGCCCGAGCCCGATCAGCGCGTCGACCTCGCCGGAGCGGAAGCTGTGGTCCCGCGCGAGCCGCAGCGCCCGCTCGTGCCGGGCGCGGGCCAGGCCCGTGTCGCCGGTGAGCAGCGCGATCCGGCCGAGTCCCGAAAGCCGCTTGGAGGCCTCGGTCCACAGTCCGAGGCGCTCCGCGATGGCCAGTCCTTCACCGTGCAGCCGGGCGGCCTCGGCGTAGTCACCCGCGATCTCGCTGAGCGCGGCGAGCGGGAAAACCGTCTGCAACTGCCCCCAGCCGTCGCCCAGTTCATGGAAGAGCCGGGCGCTGCGCTCGCTGTCGCGCCGCACCGCGCCGAGGTCGCCGTGCGCCATGGCGTGCCGGGCCCGCACGCTCAGGGCCGCGGCCGTGCCCCACGCGTCGCCGAGCTCGCCGAAGGCCTCCAGGGCCTCGTCCACCAGCCGCTCCCCGGCGCGCACCGCCCCCGCGCCGAGCTGAGCGGACCCAAGAATCCACAGGGCGGTGGCCCGCCCGGCCGGATCGTCGACACCGTCGTACGCGGCGAGCACGGCGTGCACGCCGTGCACGCCGTGCACAGAGCGGTCACCTGCGCCGTCCCCGGTCCCGCTGCCCGTGCCGGGGCACGCGTCCGCGTCCGCGTACGCGTCCGCCGGATCGCCCTCGCGCAGTGCGACGCCGACCCGCCAGGCGCGTGCCAGAGCTCGTGCGGCAGCCGTCTCGGGGTGCCGGTCGGAGGGCGTCTCGGGGGTCAGGGCGAGGGCGGCGTCGAGGGACCTGGCCGCCTCCGTGACGCGGCCCCGCAGGATCCAGTACCAGGACAGCGCGTTCACCATCCGCAGTGCCCGGTGCGCCGCGCCCTGCTCGACCGCGGTGTCAAGCGCCCGCCGGAGATTGGCGCTTTCCTCGTCGAGCCGTTCCAGCCATCTGTGCTGCGCCGGGCCGCGCAGCAACGCTCGCGCGCGCACGGCGAGTTCGGCGTAGTGGGCGCTGTGCCGCTCGCGGAGCTCGGCGAACTCGCCCGCCTCGTGCAGCTGTTCCACCCCGTACGCCCTGACGGACTCGAGGACGCAGTACCGCGGCCCCTCCGGCCGGTCGGACGCCACCACGAGGGAGCGGTCCACGAGGCGCGACAGGACGTCGAGCACGTCCGGGCCGCGCACGGCACCGCCCGCGCTCACGGCCTCGGCGGCGTCGAGCGCGCAGCCCTCGTGCACGGCGAGCCTGCGCAGGACCGTGCGCTCGGGGACGCTGAGCAGCGACCAGCTCCAGTCGATGACGGCACGCAGCGTGCGCTGCCGCGCCGGGGCCCCGCGCAGGCCCCGGGCGAGCAGCGCGAACCGGTCGTCGATCCGGGCGAGCAGCCCGTGTACGCCAAGGGTGCGGACCCGTGCCGCCGCCAGTTCGAGCGCGAGCGGGATGCCGTCGAGGCGCGTACACAGCTCGGCGACGGCCTCCGCGTCGTCCGCGCCGAGCTCGGCCCCGGGCGCGAGCCCGGCCCGCCGCGTGAACAGCTCCATGGCGCCGGACAGCGCCAACGGCGGCACGGCGCGCACGCGTTCGCCGCTCACGTCGAGCGGTTCCTGGCTGGTCGCGAGGACGGACAGGCCCGGTACGTCGCGCAGCAGCGCGGCGGTCGCCTCGGCCGCCGCGTCCACCACGTGCTCGCAGTTGTCGAGGACGAGCAGCAGCCGCCGCCCGCGCAGGGCGTGCGTGAGCCGCCCGACGGCGTCCGCCGGGGCGCCCGGGTCCGGCTCCTGGTGCAGCCCGAGCACCCGCGCCACGGCCTCCGCCACGGCGTCCGGCCGCCGCCCGTGGCCCGCGTCGACCCCCGCGAGCTCGACGAGCCACACCCCGTCCGGGTACGCGTCGCCGAGCCCGCCCGCGGCCGCCACGGCGAGCCGTGTCTTGCCCACGCCGCCGGGCCCGGTGAGCGTCACGAGCCGCCCGTCCGCGAGGAGTTGCCGCACGTCCGGCACGTCCTCGTCCCGGCCGACGAGGCCGGAGACGGGGGCGGGGAGGTTGGTGCGGGTGGGGGCGGGCGCGGGGTACGCCATGGTGGGCGGCAGGGGTGAGGGTGCGCCGGGCGCGGGGCGCTCGGGCGTCGTGGGGGTCGGGTTTTGGTGGGGGGTTGTGGCGTGTGGGGTGGTGGGTTCGGGTGTTGGTGTGAGGGGGGTGGGGTTTGGGGTGGTGGGTGGGAGTTGGGTGGGTGTGGGGGTGCCGGGGGTCGGTGCGGGTGTGGGGCGCGTCGGCGGCGTGGGGGTCGGGTTTTGGTGGGGGGTTGCGGCGTGCGGGGCGGTGAGTTGGGGTCCTGGTTCGAGTGGTGCGGGATTTGCTGTGGCGGGTGCGGGTGCGGGTGCGGGTGCGGGTGCGGGTGCGGGTGCGCCGGGCGTCGGCGCGGGCGCGGGCTGCTGGGGCGCCGTGAGCGTCGGGTCCTGGCGGAGGATCGCGCCGTGCAGCGCGGTCAGGTCGGGCCCCGGAGCGAGGCCGAGGTCATCGGCCAGGCGGCGGCGCAGGTCCTCGTACGCGGCGAGCGCGTCCGTCTGCCTACCGGAGCGGTACAGCGCCCGCAACTGCGCGGCCCGCAGCCGTTCCCGGAGCGGATGGCGCCCGACGAGGCCGGCCAGGTCCGCCACGAGGGGGCCGTGGTCGCCCGCGTCCAGGCGGGCCTCGGCCCACTCCTCCCACGCCGTGAGCCGCTCCTCGCCGAGCCGGTCGACCGCGCCGCGCGCGAACGGCTCGCCCGGGAAGTCCGCGTACGCCTCACCGCGCCACAGGTCGAGCGCCGCGCCCAGGAGCCGTACCCGCTCGCGCGGCCCGTCGGCCCCGCGCGCCTCGGCGAGCAGCCGCACGAACCGCCCGGCGTCGACCGCGTCCGGCGCGACCCGCAGCGCGTAACCCGCGGGCCCCGACGCCACCAGGCCGCGCCCGCCCGGCTCGCCCTCTTCGAGCGCGCGGCGCAGCTGGGAGGCCTTGCCCTGGAGGGCGTTGGCCGGATGGACGGGCAGCGCCGCGCCCCACAGGCCGTCGATGAGCCGCTCGGCGGACACCGGACGGCCCGGGTGCACCAGGAGCCGGGCAAGGAGCGCGCGGACCTTGGCTCCGGGAACGGCGACGGGCGTGCCGTCCGTCGTCCACACCGCCAGCGGACCGAGCACTCCGAATCGCATGCCGACGACGATAACCCGCCTGGTCAAGGGCCCTGTCGGCGCGGACCGACAGGGCACCGGCAGCGAACCGGCAGCCGACCGGCAGCGCCCGCCCGCACGGTGGTGACCACCAGGCCACCGGCACGGCGGCCGCGCAGCAGTGGAGGCACACCCCATGACCACGTCCGTCACCGTCATCGGCCTCGGCAACCTCGGCCAGGTCCTCGCCCGCGCCTTCCTCGACCAGGGCCACCGGGTCACCGTGTGGAACCGCTCGCAGGACAAGGCGGACGAACTCGTCGCGCGCGGCGCCACCTTGGCGGCGACCCCGACCGCCGCCGTCGAGGCGAGCGACCTGGTCGTCGTCTGCGTACTCGACTACACGACCGTCCGCGACCTGCTCACGCCCGTCGGCACCGCCCTCGCGGGCCGCGTCGTCGTCAACGTCACCTCCGGGATACCGGAGGCCGCCCGCGAGCTCGGCGCGTGGGTCACGGAGCAGGGCGCCGCGTACGTGGACGGCGCGGTGTACGCGATCCCGCAGACCATCGGCACACCGGAGGCATTCGTGCTCTACAGCGGCGACGCCGACGCCTTCGGCCGCTACCGGGCGGTCCTGGAGCCGCTGGGCACGGCGGTCTTCGTCGGCGGCGCGGCGGAGCTCGCGCCGGTGTACGACGTGGCGCTGCTCAGCGGCATGTACGGCATGTTCGCGGGCTTCTTCCAGACGGTGGCCGTCGGCGGCTCCGCCGGGATCGACGCCGTGAAGGTGACCGAACTGCTCGTGCGCTGGCTGAAGGAGGCGCTCGGCGCGCTGCCCGGCTTCGCCGCCGAGATCGACGCCGGTGACTACCGCACCCAGACGTCCAACCTCGACATCAACGCCGTGGGCCTCGCCAACATCCTGGCCGCGACGAAGGCCCAGGGCGTCGGCGTGGACCTGCTCGCGCCGCTCCAGGCCCTGTTCGACCGGCAGATCGAGCAGGGCCACGGCGCCGCGAGCCTGGCCCGGGCCATCGAGTCCCTCCGCTGACGCCGACCGCGCGGAACCGGCCGCGCCCCGGCGGGCGGGTCCCGGGGCCCGCCCGCCCCGCTCACACGTCCGCGAGCCGCGCCTCCTCCAGGTCCAGGGACCGCTGGAGGCGCCGCCGCGTCGTGTCGCTGATGCGGTGCTCGTCGTACAGGTGCTGAAGCTCGGCCGCCTCCACCGCGATCAGGTCGCGGCGCAGCTGGCGGTAGACGAGGTCGGCCGACTCGACGGCGCCGCCGCCGTTCTCGTCGAGGCGCTCCCTGGCGTGCTCGCGGCGGGCCTGGAGGCCGCGCCGCAGCCGTTCGGTCACCACCTCGGGGACGGCCTCGACCTCGGACATCTCGTCGAGGCGGCGCAGCCCCGCGTCGGCGAGCCGGCAGCGCGCGGTGGCCTCCTCGCGCTCGGTGTGGTCGGGTTCGAGGGCGATGCCGGAGCGGCGTACCACCGGGGCCAGCGTGAAGCCCTGCACGACGAGCGTGACGACCACGACCGACGTCGTCAGGACCAGGACCAGCGGCCGCTCCGCGAGAGCGCCGCCGTCGTCCGCCGTCACGGGGATGGAGAGCGCCGCCGCCAGCGGCACCACACCGCGCGTACCCGCCCAGGTGAGGACCACCGGCACCCGCCAGTTCGTCCTGCCGATGCCGCCCTTGCGCTGCACGAGCGCCGACAGCGGCGCGAGCCACAGCAGCCGCACCGCGACGAGTGTGCCCGCGATGGCGAGCGCGTACAGCGGCCAGGCCCGGTCGTCCGCGCTCAGCGCCCGTACCTGCGCGGGCAGCGCGAGCCCGATGAGGCTGAACACGACGGACTCCAGGAGGAACACCACCGTGCCGTACACGGCGTGCAGCTGGAGCCTGATGCGGGCGTTGGTGAGCCGGTCGCCACGGCCGCCGAGCACCACCCCCGCCACCACGACGGACGTGATGCCCGAGGTGTGCGCGGCCTCCGCGAGGACATACGCCGCGTACGGAGTGACCAGCGCTATCACCGTCTCCAGGACGGGGTCCTCGGTGCGCCGCCTGATCAGCGTCACCACGCCCGCGACGGCCGCGCCGATCAGCGTGCCGCCGCCCGCGAGCACCACGAACTGCCCGCTCGCCGACCGCCAGTCCGCGGCTGCCGACGCCACCGCGACACTCACCGCGACCCGGAAGAGCACCAGCGACGTCGCGTCGTTGAACAGGCTCTCGGCCTGCACGAGGACCTGCACCTTGGGCGGCAGGGCGAGGCGCCGCCCGAGCGCGGTCACCGCCACCGGGTCGGTGCTCGCGAGGACCGCGCCGAGCACGAGCGCCATCGGCCACGGCAGCGGCGTCAGCCAGGACGCCACCGCGCCGACCGCCGCCGCCGAGGCCAGCACCAGGCCCACGGCGAGCACCCCGACCGGCTTCCACACGGCCCGCAGCTCCCGCCAGGACAGCTCCTCGGCGCTCGCGTAGAGCAGCGGCGGCAGCACCACCAGGCCGATGATCTCCGGGCTGATCTCGATCTGCGGAGCCCCCGGGAGCAGGGCGAGGGCAAGCCCCGCGACGACGAGGAGCGACGGAGCGGGAATGCGCCATCGGCGGGCGAAGGTCGCCACCATCGTCGCCAGCACGACGAGTGCCAAGACCGTGCCTACGCTGCGCATTCCCGCCCCTTGGTCGAGTCGGGCCGCCCACGGAGAAGGGGGCCCTTTCACGCCGACCAGCCTTCCCGGCACACCACCTTCACCCTATCCGCACGGAACACGTCAAGGCAGTGTCAACGTCCAGGTGAGACCTGCCAAGGATGCGTCAAAGGGCATTTCCGGTCCTCTCGAAAACAGCTTCGGTTGGGGAAGTCACCAAGCACGCCAAGGAGTTGAGGGCCATGAGCGCGGAGAATGTGGTGGGCATCGTCGTCGCATTGAGCCTGGTCGGGTACCTGGTCCTCGCGCGGCTCTTCCCGGAGAGGTTCTGACACCGGCGCGATGACGGACGTACGACCCGGACAGCTGAAGATCTACCTCGGAGCGGCACCGGGGGTCGGCAAGACCTGCCGCATGCTCGACGAGGGCCGCCGCAGGGCCGCCCGCGGCGCGGACGTCGTCGTGGGCTTCGTGGAGTGCCACGAGCGGCCGCACACGGAAGCCGCCTTCGAACAGGCCCGGGCCGAGGGCGTGGAGGTGCTCGCGCGGACCCGCTGCTCCTACCGGGGCGCGGAGTTCACCGAGCTCGACCTCGACGCGCTGCTCGCCCGGCGCCCCGAAGTCGCCCTCGTCGACGACCTCGCCCACACCAACGTGCCGGGCGACGGCCGCAACCCCAAGCGCTGGCAGGACATCGACCGGCTGCTCACCGCCGGCATCGACGTCGTGACGACGATCAACATCCAGCACATGGAGTCCCTCAACGACGTCGTCGAGAAGATCACCAAGGTGCCGCAGGCCGAGACCGTCCCCGACGACGTCGTGCGCCGCGCCCACCAGATCGAACTCGTCGACATCGCCCCGGAGTCGCTGCGCCGCCGCATGGCGCACGGCAACATCCACCCGCCCCAGAAGGTCGACGCGGCCCTGGCCAACTACTTCCGCACCGGCAACCTGACGGCGCTGCGCCAGCTCGCCCTGCTGTGGGTGGCCGACCGGGTCGACGAGGCACTGCAGGCCTACCGGTCCGAGCACGGCATCGGCGGGGTGTGGGAGACCCGCGAGCGCGTCGTCGTCGGCCTCACCGGCGGCCCCGAGGGCGACACGCTGATCCGGCGCGCCGCCCGGATAGCGGACCGGTCCGTCGGCGGTGAGCTGCTCGCCGTGCACATCGCGCGCAGCGACGGGCTCGCCGCCGGCACCTCGCACGCCTCCCTCACCCGGCAGCGGCGGCTCGTCGAGGATCTCGGCGGCAGCTACCACTCGGTCGTCGGCGACGACGCGGCGAGCGCGCTGGTGGAGTTCGCCCGCGCCGAGAACGCCACCCAGCTCGTCCTCGGCTCCAGCCGCCGCGGCCGCTTCGAGCGGTTCCTCACCGGGCGCGGCACCGGCGAGGCCGTCGTCGAGATGTCCGGCGACATCGATGTCCACACGGTCACGCACGAGCGCGCCGGAGCCGGCACGCTCCTTCCGTCCCGCAGGCGTACGCTGTCGGGCCCGCGCCGCGTCGGCGGTCCCGTCGCGGGGCTGCTGCTTCCGCTGGCGCTCACCTTCTTCCTCGACCTGGACGTCGCCAGGGAGCATCTGAACATCACCAGTGCGGCGCTGCTGTTCCTGCTCGCCGTCGTCGGAGTGTCCTGCATCGGCGGCGTCGCCTCCGCGGTGGTCGCGTCCGTCACCGCGTCCCTGCTGCTCAACTACTGGTTCATGCCACCTGTGGGGCACTTCACGTTCGGCGATCCCAACAGCATGATCGCGCTCGTGGTGTTCGCGATGGTCGCCGCCACGGTCGCCGCCGTCGTCGACCGGTCCCTGCGCCTGTCACGGCGCTCGGCGCGGGCCACCGCCGAGGCCGAGACGATGTCGTCCCTCGCGGGCACCATCGTGCGCGGCGGCCGGCCGATCCCGGCGCTCCTGGAACGGGCCCGCGAGGCCTTCGGCGTCGACGCCGCCGAACTCGTCGAGGAGCCACCCGATACCACCGACGCCCTGGTGACCGCCGTGCCCGCGGGCGACGCCTACCTCGTCCTGCGCGGCCGCCCGCTGCCGTCCGCCGACCGCCGCGTGCTCGCCGCGTTCGCCGCGCACGTCGGCGCCGCCGTGGAGCGCGCCCGGCTCGCCGAGGCCGCCGCCGAGGTCGAGCCGGTCAAGGCCGCCGACCGCATGCGCACCGCCCTCCTGCGGGCCGTCGGCCACGACCTGCGCACCCCGCTCGCCGCCGCCCTCGCCGCGATCGGCTCGCTGCGCAGCCGCGACCTGGACTTCTCCGAGCAGGACCGGGAGGAGCTGCTCGCCACCGCCGACGAGTCCATGACCAAGCTCAACCGCCTCGTCGACAACCTCCTCGACATGAGCCGCCTGCAGGCCGGGGCGCTCAAGCTGGAACTGCGCGGCACCACCCTGGAGGAGGTCCTGCCGCCCGCGCTCGACACGCTCCCGGTCGCCTGCGCCGTCGAGACCGGCAGCCTGGAGGAGATCCCCGCGGTCCTCGCCGACCCGCCACTGCTTGAACGCGTCATAGCCAATCTCGTGGGCAACGCCGCCCGCCACACCCCGTCCGGCGCGAAGGTCCTCGTCACCGCGAGCGCCCTGGCGGGCCGCGTGGAACTGCGCGTCGTCGACCGGGGGCCCGGCCTGCCGGCAGCCGACCGGGACCGCGTCTTCGAGCCCTTCCAACGGCTCGGCGACACCGACAACACCACGGGCCTCGGCCTCGGCCTCGCGCTCTCCCGGGGCCTCGCCGAGGCCATGGACGGCACCCTCACCCCGGAGGACACCCCGGGCGGCGGCCTCACCATGGTCCTGTCGCTGCCCTTCGCCGAGCGACCGGAATCAGCCGAACACACACCTGACGTACAGGAAGTGAACGCCACATCCGACTCACGCGTCTGGCATTCTGAGCGCCTTTGATTTGATTGATGGGCGTATCAAGCACCCCCGAGCGCAGAGACGAGATACATGGCACGCGGCAAGCTTCGGATCTATGTGGGGGCGGCACCGGGCGTCGGCAAGACGTACGCGATGCTGTCCGAGGCACACCGTCGTATCGAGCGCGGCACCGACTGCGTCGTGGCGTTCGTCGAGCACCACGACCGGCCGCGCACGGAAGTCATGCTGCACGGCCTGGAGATAGTGCCGCGCAAGGAGCTGGAGTACCGCGGCGCCACGTTCACGGAGATGGACGTGGACGCCGTTCTGGAGCGCGCGCCCGCCGTCGCGCTCGTCGACGAGCTGCCGCACACGAACGTGCCCGGCTCGCGCAACGGCAAGCGCTGGCAGGACATCGAGGAGCTCCTCGCCGCCGGCATCGACGTCGTCTCCACGGTCAACATCCAGCACCTGGAGTCGCTGGGCGACGTCGTGGAATCCATCACGGGCGTGCGTCAGCGCGAGACGGTGCCCGACGACGTGGTGCGCCGGGCGGACCAGATCGAGCTGGTCGACATGTCGCCGCAGGCGCTGCGCCGGCGGATGGCGC
>NZ_JBHYJH010000028.1:0-70796 GCF_042740445.1 Streptomyces sp. NPDC059003
CAAAACCATTCGCCCCGACACCATAGAGTAGTTTATGAGGGGCCGCTCCGGAGGAATCCGGAGCGGCCCCTCATCCGTTTCCGGCATCCGTTGCCGGGACCCGCTCACCCGGCCGCCGACAGCGTCGCCGCGAGCGCGGTCAGGGCTTCGCGTTGGCACACCCGCAGCGGCCTCAGGTCGAGCCGGCCGCGCGCCAGGTCGAAGTACCCGACGTCCGGCCGCGGCACGGCCGGTGCGGGCGTGGCCAGGCTGAAGAGGTTGCCGGCCAGGTCGTTCTGCCGTACGCGGTCGTAGACGAACGCGGACCTGCTGCAGTGGTACTCGAAGCCGTCGAGCTCCACGGCGACGCGCAGCCGCCTCGATCAGGGCGAGGTCGAGCGCGGCGAAGGTCTCCACGGAGGACAGGCCTTCCGCGACGCGGAGGTGCTGCCCGTCGGGGTCGGCCAGGACAGATAGCTGTCGTACCGTACGGCCTGTGTCCGGTGCATGATCTCACCGGGACGGGGCCCGCAGAGACCGGAGTGCGACAACGGGAGGGCCCGGCACGGGGTTCGGCCGTGCCGGGCCCTCTCACGCGGTGGCCGTCAGCCGGCCATCGCCTCGCGCAGGCTCTTCGGCCTCAGGTCGGTCCAGTTCTGCTCGACGTAATCGAGGCACTTCTGGCGCTCGTCGGCGCCGAACACGATCCGCCAGCCCGCGGGGACCTCGGCGAACGACGGCCACAGCGAGTGCTGGTCCTCGTCGTTCACGAGGACGTAGAAGGTGCCGGTCTCGTCGTCGAAGGGGTTGCTGCTCATGGTTGCTTGCTCCTCGGGTGTTCTTACGCTTCCAGGTGTCGGTTGATGACCTGGCAGATGTGGGACGCGGGTTCGGGGTCGGTGAGCCCCATGTGCGTGGCCTCGATGTCGTACGTGTGCACGGTGCCCTGGACGTGCGGCTCCCACAGCGGGGCGAAGGAGTCCTCGGGGCTCAGGGCCGCGTTGAAGAACAGCATGTCCCCGCGGTACTCCCGGGGCTGGACGAAGTCCCGTACCAGCCGGGCGTGCTCGATCATGATGGCCGTGCCGTTGTCGATGAGGGCCTTGCGGTCGTTGTCGTCGTCGCCTCCCGGCAGGTAGCCCGCGAGGAAGTCGCGGGCCTCGGCCGGGTCGACGTCCAGTTCGAGCCCCGCGAGCAGGGTGCTGGGCGCCGAGTCGAGGACGGCGACGAACGGCACGTCGTGGCCGCGGCGCTGGAGTTCGGCCGCGACGGCGTGCGCCAGGGTGCCGCCGATGGAGTGGCCGACCAGGTGGAACGTGCCGCCCGGCTGGACGCTGAGGATCTGCTCCACATAGTCGAGCACCATCGACGCGAAGGTCTCCGGCAGCGGCGCACCGTCGAAGCCCCGCGCCTGGATGCCGTACGCGGGCCGGTCCCCGAGCCGCGTCGCCATGCCCAGGTACGACCAGGACAGGCCGCTGCCGGGGTGGATGAACCACACGGGAGCGCCGTCGCCGCCGGCCCTGAGGGGCAGGACGACGCCGTACGGGTCGGTGTGACCG
The DNA here is from genome assembly GCF_042740445.1 of Streptomyces sp. NPDC059003. Taxonomy (NCBI): domain Bacteria; kingdom Bacillati; phylum Actinomycetota; class Actinomycetes; order Kitasatosporales; family Streptomycetaceae; genus Streptomyces; species Streptomyces sp. NPDC059003. Next base: position 1,542 of record NZ_JBHYJH010000028.1, read on the forward strand.
CCCGGCACCGAGCCGGACGCCAGCGCCCGCGCGAGCTCCCCGACGGTCGGGGACTCGAAGACCAGGCGCACCGGCACGTCCACCGCCAGCGCCTTGCGGATCCGGCTGACGAGCTGGGTCGCGGCGAGCGAGTGGCCGCCCAGGTCGAAGAAGTTGTCGTCGACGCCGACCTTCTCGACGCCGAGGACGTCCCCGTACAGGTCCGCGAGGACCTCCTCCTGCGGGGTGCGCGGCGCCACATAGGCGCTCGCGCCGGTCAGTTCGGGCGCGGGCAGCGCCTTGTAGTCCAGCTTGCCGCTGGGGTTCATGGGCAGCCGGTCCAGGGTGACGAACGCGGCGGGCACCATGTGCGCGGGCAGCCGGTCCGCGACGTGGGTCCGCAGGTCGGCGTGCGCCGCCTCGCCGTCCTCGGCGGGCACGACGTACGCGACCAGCTGCTTCGCGGCGTCCCGCGCGCTGCCGCGGGCCGTCACGACGGCCTGGGCGACGCCCGGGTGCGCGACCAGGACGGCCTCGATCTCACCCGGTTCGATGCGGAAGCCGCGGATCTTCACCTGGGAGTCGGCGCGCCCGTGGAAGACGAGGCGGCCTTCCTTGGTCCAGGCGACGACGTCGCCGGTGCGGTACATGCGCTCGCCGGCGGGGCCGAACGGGTCGGCGACGAAGCGCTCCGCCGTGAGGGTGTGCCGGTTGAGGTAGCCGCGTGCGAGGCGGTCGCCCGCGATGTAGAGCTCGCCGGGGACGCCGGGGAGTACGGGGCGCAGTGCCGCGTCGAGGACGTACAGGCGGGTGTTGTCCAGTGGACGGCCCATCGGGACGGCCGCGTCGATCCCGGCGGGCCGGGTCAGGCGGTGGGTGGATGCGGCCATGGTGGCCTCGGTCGGGCCGTAGGCGTTGACCACCGTGATGCCGGGGGACGCCGCCATGATCTGCGCCGCGGCCGCCGGGGACATCACGTCGCCGCCGGACCACACCTCGCGGATGCCGGCGAACGCCTCGGGCGACTCGTCCGCGATCACCTTGAAGAGCCCGGCCGCCATCAGCAGGGACGTCACCCGCTGCTCGCTGACGACCCGCGCCAGACCGGCCGCGTCCAGGCGCCCGGGCGGCGCGACGACGAGGGCGCCGCCCCGCAGCAGGGGGACCCACAGGTCGTACGTCGAGGCGTCGAAGGCCTGCGCGGAGTGCAGCAGGACCCGCTCGTGCGCGTCGGTGTCATAAGCGCGGTCGGTGACCAGGCGTACGACACCGCGGTGGGTGACGCCCACGCCCTTGGGCCTGCCGGTGGAGCCGGAGGTGTGCATCACGTACGCGAGCTGGTCGCCATGGCCCGACGGCAGGGGCGCCGACGCAGCCGCCGCGATCTCCGTGAGCGTGTCCACGGCGTCCAGGACGAGGCGGGGGCAGTCGCTCTCCGGGAGCTGCGCGGCGGTGTAGGAGTCCGTGACGACGAGGGCCGGGGTGCTGTCCTGGAGCATGTAGGCGAGGCGGTCCGCCGGGTACTCCGGGTCGAGGGGCAGATAGGCGCCGCCCGCCTTCAGGATCGCGAGAACGACCGTGACCTGCTCCAGGGAGCGGGGCAGGGCGAAGCCGACCACCGACTCCTGGGTCACGCCGCGGGCGGCCAGGACGCGGGCGAGCTGGTTGGCGCGCTCGTCCAACTCCCGGTACGTGAGCCGCTGTTCACCGTCGATGATCGCGGGAGCGTCCGGGGTGGCTGCGGCCCGCTCGGCGAAGAGCTGCGGGACCGTGCGGTCGTCCGCCGCGGCCGCGGTGTCGTTGAAGCGGCGCAGGACCAGGTCCCGCTCGTCCGCGTCGAGGACGTCGAAGCGGCTCAGGGACGTGTGCGGGTCCGCCACCAGCTCCCCGACGAGCCGCAGGAACCGCTCGCCGAGCGCCTGTGCCGTCGCCGGGTCGAACAGATCCGTGGCGTACTCCAGGGCACCCACCAGGCCCTCGCCCGGCAGCTCCGCCAGGTTGAAGGACAGGTCGAACTTCGCGGTGCCGTTGTGGACCATCTCGAACTCGGCGTCGAGGCCCGGCAGGAGCATCGGCGTGCGGTCGAAGTTCTGCCAGGCGAACACCACCTGGAACAGCGGCGAGTACGCCGTCGACCGCTCCGGCTTGAGGATCTCCACCAGGCGCTCGAAGGGCACGTCCTGGTGGTCGTACGCGGCCAGGGACTTGGCGCGGACCTGGTCGACGAGGTCCGCGAAGGTCGGGCCGCCCGCCAGCCGGGCCCGCAGGACCCAGGTGTTGACGAAGAAGCCGACCAGGTCGGTGAGGCCGTCGTCGGTGCGGTTGGCGATGGGCGAGCCGATGGTGATGTCGTCCTCGCCGCTCAGGCCGTGCAGCAGCACCGCCAGCGCCGCCTCCAGGACGATCGACGTCGTCGCGCCGCGCTCGCGCGCCAGCGCCTCCACCCGCGCCACGACATCGGGCGCCAGCGGGGCGAGCTCGACGACGTCGCCCCGGTAGCTCGCCCGCTCCGGGCGCGGCCGGTCGGTGGGCAGGTGCAGCGGCTGCGGCACCCCGGCCAGCTCCTTGCGCCAGTAGTCGAACTGGGCGGAGAGCAGGCTGTCCGGGTCGTCCTCCGAGCCGAGCAGCTCGCGCTGCCACAGGGTGTAGTCGACGTACTGCACCGGCAGGTCGTCCCACGCCGGTGCCGCGCCCGCGAGACGGACCGTGTACGCGGTGGACAGGTCCCGGAGCAGCGGCGCCATCGACGCGCCGTCACTCGCGATGTGATGGGTCATCAGGACGAAGACGTGGTCCCGCTCGTCGACCCGCAGGAGACCGGCCCGGACCGGGATCTCCCGGCTCAGGTCGAAGCAGTGCCCGCTGAAGTCCGCGATCGCGGCCCGTACTCCCTCGGCCGCCACGTCCGTCACCGGCACGTCGACGCGTACGTCGGCGGCGGGCAGCACCCGCTGGTACGGAGTGCCGCTCTCGCCCTCGGCGAAGACCGTGCGCAGGCTCTCGTGCCGCCCGACCACGTCGCGCACGGCCGCCGCCAGGGACCCGGCGTCGAGGTCGCCGCGCAGCCGCAGCGGGAACGGCGTGTTGTACGTGGCGGACGGGCCCTCGAACTTGTCGATGAACCACAGCCGCTGCTGGGCGAAGGACAGCGGCACCCGCTCCCGGCGCGCCTCGTCCCGGGTGAGCGGGATCCTGACCGGAGCGCCGCCACCGAGGTGCGCGGCGAGCTCGGCCACGGTCGGCGCGGAGAACACGACCCGGATGGGCAGCTCGGCGCCCATCTCCGCGCGGACGCGGCTGACGAGCCGGGTGGCGAGCAGCGAGTGGCCGCCCAGGTCGAAGAAGTGGTCGTCGATGCCGACCCTGTCGAGGCCGAGGACATCGGCGAACAGGCCCGCGAGGACCTTCTCCTGCGCGGTGCGCGGCGCCCGGTAGGCCGCCGCGCCGGTCAGCTCGGGCGCCGGGAGCGCCTTCTGGTCGAGCTTGCCGTTCGGGGACAGCGGGAGCCGGTCCAGGGTGACGAACGCGCTCGGCACCATGAACTCCGGCAGCCGCTCGGCCACGAAGGACCGCAGCTCGGCCGACGGAAGCAGCTCCCCGGAGCCGGCCGGGACGGCGTACGCGACCAGCTGCTTGCTGCCCGCGCCGCCCCGCACGACCACCGCGGCCTGCGCGACCCGCGGGTGCGCCGCCACCGCGGCCTCGACCTCGCCGGGCTCGATGCGGAAGCCGCGGATCTTCACCTGGGAGTCGGCGCGGCCGACGTACTCCAGGGCGCCGTCCGCGCTCCAGCGGGCCAGGTCACCGGTCCGGTACAGGCGTCCGCCCGCCGGCCCGAACGGGTCGGCGACGAAGCGCTCGGCGGTCAGCGCGGGCCGGTTGTGGTAGCCGCGGCCCACTCCGGCGCCGCCCATGTACAGCTCGCCGACCGCGCCCGGGGCCACCGGGTTCAGGCCCGCGTCCAGGATGTAGGCGCGCAGATTGCCCAGGGGGCGGCCGATCGGCACGCCCGAGGCGTACGTGAGGCCGGCGTCCAGGGGGTGCGCCGTGACGTAGTACGTCTCGCTGGGGCCGTAGCCGTTGACGATCCGGACGTCCGGCCAGTGCGCGCGGACGCGCTCCACCAGCGCCGGGGGCAGCGCCTCGCCCGCGAAGACCAGGCACTTCGGGGCGACACGGCCGCCGAGCTGGTCGACGAGCTCCGCGAACGCCGAGGGCACCGAGCTGATCACGTCGATGTCCCAGCTGCCGCGGTCGGCGAGGGCGAGCACGTCACGGACCAGTTCGACGCTTCCGCCCGTGGTGAGCGTGGAGAACAGCTCGAACGCGGCCACGTCGAAGCCGATCGAGGTGCTGGCCAGCATGCGCCAACCCGGCTCCACACCGACCGACTTGACCAGACCGTCCAGGGCGTTCACGACGTTGGTGTGGGTGATGCTCACGCCCTTGGGCAGGCCCGTGGAGCCGGACGTGTACACCTGGTAGAGCAGGTCGGCGGGCAGCAGCGGGCGGGTGCGCTCGCTGTCGTCCAGGTCGCCGCCCGCGAGGCCCGACACGTCCACCCGGTCGAGCAGCAGGCGCTCGGCCGCGGTGCCGTCGGGCAGGACGTCGGCGCCGCCCGTGTCGGTGACGATCAGGCGGGGCTCGGCGGTCGCCAGGATGTGCGCGAGCCGCGTCCCCGGGTAGCCGGGGTCGATCGGGACGTACGCGGCGCCGGTCTTGAGGACCGCGAGGATCGCCACGACCAGGTCGGGGGTGCGCGGCAGGACCACGGCGGCCAGGGTGTCGGCGCCGATGCCGCGCGCGGCCAGGTGCCGTGCGAGCCGGTTGGCGCGCGCGTTCAGCTCGCCGTAGGTGAGCCGTTCGCCGTCGTGGACCACCGCGGTGGCCTCCGGCGCGCGGGCGGCCTGCTCCTCGAACAGGGCGACGACGGTCCGCTCGGGCACCTCGGTGGCCGTTTCGTTGAACTGCCGCAGGACCAGGTCGCGTTCGGCCTCGGCCAGGATGTCGAGGCGGGGGAGCGGCGTGTGCGGGTCGGCGGCGACCTGGCTCAGGAGCCGGCCGAGGCGGGCGCCTATCCGCTCGGCCTCCTCGGCGGTGAACAGGTCGTCCTGGTACTGGAGGGCCACCTTCAGCTGCGGGTCGGCGATGCCGAACACCGCGAGCGGATAGTGCGTGCCGTTGGACGGACGGATGCCGGTGACGGCGACGCCCGCCTCCGCGTGCGCGTCCGCCATGCCCTCTCGGTCGACCGGGTACGACTCGAAGACCACCATCGTGTCGAACAGCGTGCCGAGGCCCGCGGCCTCGTGGATCTCGCTCAGGCCGTGATGGTGGTGGTCCATCAGGACCGTCTGGCGCTCCTGGAGCGCGCCGAGCACCTCCGCGAACGTGGCCCGCGGCGAGAACTCCACGCGCACCGGCAGCGTGTTGATGAACAGGCCGACCATCTCGCCGGAGCCCGCCACCTGTGGCGGACGGCCGGAGACGGTCGCGCCGAACACCACGTCCTGACGCCCCGTCAACTGCCCGAGCAGCACGCCCCAGGCGCCCTGGAGCAGCGTGTTGGCGGTGATGCCCAACTCGCCCGCGCGGGCGGTGAGGGCGCGCGACACCGCGGCGTCGAGCGGAACCTCGATCTCGCCGAGCCCGCCGCGCTCGGCGGCGTGAGCGGCGTCGGCGGCCTCGGCGGGGGCCAGCATCGTCGGCTCCGTGAGCCCGGCGAGCTCGTCGGCCCAGGCGCGCGCCGCGGCCCCCCGGTCCTGCTGGGCGAGCCAGGCCACGAAGTCCCGGTACGGCCGCACCCGCGGCAGCGCGGACAGGTCGCCGCCCGCGCCGTACCCGCGGATCAGGTCCTGCAGGAGCAGCGGCATCGACCAGCCGTCGATCAGGGCGTGGTTGGCGGTGAGGACCAGCTCGGCGCGGTCCTCGGTCATCCGGACCAGGGTCATCCGCAGGAGCGGCGCCTGGGCCGGGTCGAAGTGGGCCGCCTGGTCGCCGGCGAGTAGCCGCTCGAACCGCTCGTCCCGGTCGGCCTCGGGCAGCTCGCTCAGGTCCACGAACAGCCACGGCAGGGCGACGTGCTCCAGGACGAGCTGCACCTGCTCGCCGGAGGAGCCGGTGACGAACGCGGTCCGCAGATTGGCGTGCCGGTCGAGCAGGCCCTGCGCGGCCGCGCGCATCCGGTCCGGCTCCACGGCGCCGGACAGGTGCAGCACGAACTGCATGTGGTACGCGTCGAACGAGGCGTCCGCCAGCATGCTGTGGAAGAGGATGCCGGACTGCGTCGCGGTCAGCGGCCAGACGTCGACGAGGCCCGGGTAGCGCTCCTCCCAGGTCTCCAGGTCCCCCTGGGTGACCTCGGCGAGCGGGACGTCCGACGGCGTCAGGCCGCCCGCGCCGGGCCGGGCCGCGTGCCGGGCGAGACCCTCCAGGGCGGTGCGCCACAGCTCCGCGAGCTCCCGCACGTCGGCCGCCGTGAGCAGCCCGGAGGGGAAGCCGAACTCGGCGCTCAGGCGCGGCCCTTCCGCGCTGTCGAGGACATAGGAGTTGATCTCCACCGAGGCGAGCGCGGGCAGGTCGGCGCCGAGGTCGACGGCCAGGTCCTGGGCGTCGGGGGCCAGCGTGAAGCCCAGGCCGCGCAGCTGCTCCGGCATGTCCTGTGTGGTGAACCGGCCCAGGTAGTTGAAGGTGATCTGCCCGTCCCCGCACTCCGTGAGGGCGTCGGCCGTCCCGGAGTTCAGGTGCCGGAGCAGGCCGTAGCCGATGCCCTTGTCGGGCACGGCGAGCAGCTGCTCCTTGACCGCCTTGACGGCGGCCCCCGCGGACGCGCCGCCCGCGACGGCGTCCGCCAGGTCGCAGCCGCCGACGTCGAGCCGGACCGGGTACATGCTGGTGAACCAGCCCACGGTGCGGGAGAGGTCGGCGCCGGGCACGGCGCCCTCCTCGCGGCCGTGGCCCTCCAGGCGGATCAGGGCCGAGGTCTCCTCGACGCCGCGCCGCTCGCGCCAGGTGGCGAGCGCCAGGGCGAGCGCGGTGAGCAGGCCGTCGTTGACGCCGCCGTGGAAGGCGGCCGGGACCGTGGTGAGCAGCGATTCGGTGGCCTCCGCGGGCAGCTGCACCTCGACGCTCTGCATCGTGGAGCGCAGGTCCACGGCCGGGTCGAGCGCGCGGGACCCGATCAGCGGGTCGGGGCCTTCGACCACGGAGCGCCACAGGTCGAGCTCGGCCGTCCGCTCCGGGCTCGCGGCCTTCTCGGCGAGGGCGTGCGCCCACTGGCGTACGGAGGTGGCGACCGGGGCGAGCGCGGGCGTCCGGCCCGCGCGGACCTGCTCCCAGGCCTCGGCGAGGTCGGGAAGGAGGATGCGCCAGGACACGCCGTCGACGACCAGGTGGTGCAGGACGACGATGAGGCGCCCCGCGGTCTCCGGGCCCGCGTCGAACCACACGAACCGGGCCATGACCCCGGCCTCGGGGTCCAACGCGCCGGTGGCGGCGTCGAGTTCGGCCGTGGCGCGCCGGCGCCAGCCGAGGTCCTGCCAGCCGCCGTCGCAGTCCAGGCGGCGGATCAGACCGGACACGTCGACCGTGCCGGGCTCGGTGACCCGAAGGCCCGGCTCGCCCTCCACCACCAGGCGCGAGCGCAGCACGTCGTGGTGGTCCACGACCGCCGACAGCGTGGCGACCAGGCCCTCCTCGTCGATGCCGACGGGCAGGTCCACCACCATCGCCATGGAGAACCGCTCGAATCCGCCGTCCAGCTCGGTGAAGTGGCGGGCGATGGGCAGCAGCGGCAGGAAGCCCACGCCGCCCCCCTCGATCTCCGCCAGGACCGGTACGGCGCCGCCGGCGCTCTCCGCGGCCTCGGCGAGCCGCGCCACCGTGCGGCACTCGAAGATCTGCCGCGGCGTGACCTCGACGCCGTGCGCGCGGGCCCGCGACACGACCTGGATGGAGCGGATGCTGTCGCCGCCGACCGCGAAGAAGTCGTCGTCGACGCCGACCTGTTCGAGGCCGAGGACCTCGGCGTAGGCGCCCGCGAGGGCCTTCTCGGCCGCGGTCTCGGGCGCGCGGTACTCGCCGCCGGAGAACTCCGGATCCGGCAGGGCTGCCTTGTCCAGCTTGCCGTTCGGGGTCAGCGGCAGCTCCTCGACGAGGACGAACGCCGACGGGACCATGAAGTCGGGCAGCCGCCCCGACGCGTGCCGGCGCAGGTCCTTGACCGAGACGCCGGACGTGAGGTCGACATCGCCACCGCCCTGGTCTCCGCCCGCCGCGCCGCCGGGCACGACATAGCCGACCAGCTGCGCGGCGCCGCGGTTCTCGCGGACGACCACGGCGGCCTGCGCGACCCCGTGGTGGTCGGTGAGCACGGCCTCGATCTCGCCCGGCTCGATGCGCAGGCCGCGCACCTTCACCTGGTCGTCGCTGCGGCCCAGGTACTCGAGCTGCCCGTCGGAGCTCCGGCGCACCACGTCGCCCGTGCGGTACATGCGGGAGCCTGCGGGGCCGTAGGGGTCCGCGGTGAAGCGGGCGGCGGTCAGGTCGGGGCGGCCGAGGTAGCCGCGCGCCAGGGAGGGGCCCGCGACGTACAACTCGCCGGGGGCGCCCGGCGGCACCGGGGCGAGGCGGTCGTCCAGGACGAGGAGCCGGGTGTCGGCGACGGCCGAGCCGATGGGGACGGCGCCTCCGTCGAGCGGGTCGCTCGCGGCCGCGCACACGGTGGTCTCGGTGGGGCCGTAGGCGTTGATGAAGCTGCGCCCCGGGGCCCAGCGGGCGGCCAGAGCGGGCGGGCAGGCCTCGCCCGCGACGGCGAGGACACGCAGGCCCGACAGGGTGCGCGGCGCGTCGTCGGGCAGGGTGGCGAGCACGCTCGGCGGAATGGTGGCGTGCGTGACGCGGCGCTCGTCCAGGGCGCGGTACAGCTCGTCGGCCACCAGGCGCGCCTGCGGCGGCACGACCAGCGTGGCGCCGGTGGTCAGCGCCATGACCAGCTCCCAGAAGGCCGCGTCGAAGCTCGGCGCCGCGCTCTGCAGGACCCGGGAGTCCCGCGTGACCTCGAAGCGGGCCAGGTGGGTGGCGCTGAGCGCGGCGAGTCCGGTGTGCTGGACGGCGACGCCCTTGGGGCGGCCGGTGGAGCCCGAGGTGTAGATGACGTACGCCGGGTGGGCGGCCCGCAGCGGGACGGCGGGGTCGGTGGCGGGCGCGGCGCGCCACGCCTCCTGGACCTCCGGCGCGTCGATGCCGACGACGTCGGTGGGCAGCCCCGCGGGCAGCCGGTCCACGGCGGCCCGGGTGCTCAGGAGCACCGCGGGAGCGGCGTCGGTGACCATGTACGTGATGCGGTCGGCCGGGTAGTCCAGGTCGACCGGCATGTAGGCCGCGCCCGCCTTGAGGACGCCGAGGGCCGCCGCCACCTGGTCCGCCCCGCGCGGCAGGGCCACCGCCACCGGCTGCTCGGGACCGATGCCGCGGGCGGTCAGCCAGTGCGCGATCCGGTTGGCGCGCGCGTCAAGATCCGCGTACGACCACACGCCGTCGTCGGAGTCCACCGCCGGGGCGTCCGGGGCCTGCCGCACCCGCGCCGCGAACAGCTCGGGGAACGTGGCCTGTGCCACGGCCTGCCCGGTGGGTGCGCCGAGCAGCTGCTCGCGCTCCTCGGGCGTAAGCAGGTCCGCCTGGCTGATGCGGTACGAGGGGTGGGCGACCGCGGTGGCGAGGACGCGCCGCAGGCGGTCGACGGCGGTCGCGATCGTCGCGGCGTCGAACAGCTCGGTCGAGTACTCGGCCAGGACGTCGATGCCCGCGGGCTCCGTGCCGTCCGCGAAGGTCTCGCTGAGGCTAAGGACGAGGTCGCAGCGCGACGTGCCGGTGCCGGTGCCCTCGGCCTGGATGCGCAGGCCCGGCAGGTCGAAGTGGGCCTGCTCGGTGTTCTGCAGGACCAGGACGATCTGGAACAGCGGGTGGTGCGAGGTCGAGCGCTCCGGGCTGAGCTTCTCCACCAGGGAGTCGAAGGGGATGTCCTGGTGGGTGAGGGCCGCGAGGCTCGTCTCGCGCACCCGGCCGAGGAGTTCGGCGAACGTCGGGTCGCCCGAGGTGTCCGTCCGGATCACCTGGAGGTTCACGAACATGCCGACGAGGTCCGTCAGGCCCTCGTCGGTGCGGCCCGCGATGCCGCTGCCCAGGGAGATGTCCTGGCCCGCGCCGAGCCGGGTGAGCAGCGCGGCCATCGCGGCCTGAAGCACCATGAACGGCGTCGCGCCCGAGGTACGCGCCAACTCCGCGACGCCGCGGTGGAGTTCGGCGTCCAGGCGGAAGCGCAGCAGGTCGCCGCTGTGGTCGAGCGCGGCCGGACGCGGCCGGTCGGCGGGCAGCGTGACGTGCTCGGGAAGGCCCGCGAGCTGGTCGCGCCAGTAGGCGTACTGCCGGCTGAAGAGGCTGTCGGGGTCGTTCGCGTCGCCGAGCAGCTCGTGCTGCCACAGCGTGTAGTCGGCGTACTGCACCGGCAGCGGCGCCCAGTCGGGCGCGGCGCCCCCGGCGCGGGCGGTGTAGGCGGTGGCCAGGTCGCGGGTGAGCGGGGCCATGGAGAACCCGTCGGCCGCGATGTGGTGCATCACGAGGACGAGCACCGCGTCGGACGGGCCCGCGTGGAACAGCCAGGCGCGGACGGGCAGGTCCGTGGCGAGGTCGAAGGCGTGCCGCGCGGTGCCAGCGACGGCCTCCGCGAGCGCGTCCGCGCCGTCCACGGACCGCTCGGCGAAGGTGACGCGCGCCTGCTCGGGGTCCAGGATGTGCTGGTAGGACGTGCCGTCGGCGGCCGCGGGGAACACCGTGCGCAGGGACTCGTGGCGGGCGACCAGGTCGTTGAGGGACGACTCAAGGGCCCGGACGTCGAGGTCACCGGTGAGGCGCAGGACCAGCGGCATGTTGTACGTCGCCGACGGGCCCTCCAGCTGGTGCAGGAACCACAGGCGCTGCTGGGCGAAGGACAGCGGAAGCCGCTCGGGCCGCTCCGTGACGCGCACCAGCGGCGCCTGGGCCCGCGCCTCGCCGTCCAGGTGCGGGGCGAGACCGACCACGGTCGGGTGGGTGAACAGGGCCCGCAGCGAGACCTCGGCGCCCGCCGCCTTGCGGATGCGGCTGATCAGCCTGGTCGCGAGCAGCGAGTGGCCGCCCAGGGCGAAGAAGTCGTCGTCGATGCCGACCCGCTCAAGGCCGAGCACCTCGGCGAACAGCGTGCACAGCAGCTCCTCGCGCTCGGTGCGCGGGGCGCGGCTCGTGGTCTGCGCGGCGAAGTCCGGGGCGGGCAGCGCCTTGTGGTCGAGCTTGCCGCTGGGGTTCAGGGGCAGCCGGTCCAGGGTGACGAACGCGGCGGGCACCATGTGCGCGGGCAGCCGGTCCTGGAGGTGGCCGCGCAGGACGGCCGGGGCGAGGTCCGCCCCGTCCGCTCCGTCGGCGGGCACGACGTACGCGACCAGCTGCTTCGCGGCGTCCTGGGCGGTGCCGCGGGCCGTCACGACGGTCTGGGCGACGCCGGGGTGGGTGGCGAGGGCGGCCTCGATCTCGCCGGGTTCGATGCGGAAGCCGCGGATCTTCACCTGGGAGTCGGCGCGCCCGTGGAAGACGAGGCGGCCTTCCTTGGTCCAGGCGACGACGTCGCCGGTGCGGTACATGCGCTCGCCGGCGGGGCCGAACGGGTCGGCGACGAAGCGCTCCGCCGTGAGGGTGTGCCGGTTGAGGTAGCCGCGTGCGAGGCGGTCGCCCGCGATGTAGAGCTCGCCGGGGACGCCGGGGAGTACGGGGCGCAGTGCCGCGTCGAGGACGTACAGGCGGGTGTTGTCCAGCGGGCGGCCCATCGGGACGACGGGGGCGATCTGGTCGGGGCTGGTCATGCGGTGGGTGGAGGCGGCCATGGTGGCCTCGGTGGGGCCGTAGCCGTTCACCACCGCGATGCCCGGCGACGCCGCCATGATCTCGGCCACGGCCGCGGGCGCGACGACGTCGCCGCCGGACCACACCTCGCGCATGCCGGCGAACGCCTGGGGCAGTTCCTCGGAGAGCACCTTGAAGAGCCCGGCCGCCAGCACGGCCGAAGTGACCTTCTCCTCGGCCACGACGCGGGCGAGGGCGGCCGCGTCCAGGCGTCCGGGGGGCGCCACGACGAGGGCGCCGCCGCGCAGGAGGGAGACCCACAGCTCGTAGGTGGAGGCGTCGAAGGCCTGCGCGGAGTGCAGCAGGACCCGCTCGTGCGCGTCGGTGTCGTAGATGCGGTCGGTGGCGAGGCGTACGACGCCGCGGTGGGTGACGCCGACGCCCTTGGGCTTGCCGGTGGAGCCGGAGGTGTACATGACGTACGCGAGCTGGTCGGCAGCGCCCGATGGCAGGGGAGCCGCCACGGCCGCCGCGATCTCCGCGACCGTGTCCGCCGCGTCCAGGACGAGGCGGGGGGAGCCGCTCTCCGGGAGCTGCGCGGAGGTGGCGGAGTCGGTGACGACGAGGGCCGGGGCGCTGTCCTGGAGCATGTAGGCGAGGCGGTCCGCCGGATAGTCCGGGTCGAGGGGCAGATAGGCGCCGCCCGCCTTCAGGATCGCGAGGACGGTGGTGACCTGGTCCAGGGAGCGGGGCAGGGCGAAGCCGACCACCGACTCCTGGGTCACGCCGCGGGCGGCCAGGACATGGGCGAGCCGGTTGGCGCGCTCGTCCAACTCCCGGTAGCTGAGGCGCTGTTCACCGTCGATGACAGCGGGGGCATCCGGGGTGGCTGTGGCCCGCTCGGCGAAGAGCTGCGGGACCGTGCGCTCGTCCGTCGCGGCCGCGGTGTCGTTGAAGCGGCGCAGGACCAGGTCCCGCTCGTCCGCGTCGAGGACGTCCGTGAAGGTGACGGGGCGCGTCGGCTCGGTGACGAGCTGCCGCACGACCCGCACGTAGCGGTCGGCGATCGCCTCCATCGTCGCCCGGTCGAACAGGTCCGTGGCGTACGCGACGTAGATCTCCAGATCCCGCGCCGCGGAGTCCGCGAAGAAGTGGAACTCCAGATCGCACTTGACCGTCGCGGTCGCCACGGGCTCGAACGAGGCGCTGACGCCCGGTAGTTCGAACTCGATGCGGCCGCCGTAGTCCCACGTGAACATCGTCTGGAACAGCGGGTGGTACGCGGTGGAGCGCACCGGGTTGAGGATCTCCACCAGGCGGTCGAACGGCGCGTCCTGGTTGTCGTACGCGGCCAGGGCCTTGCCCCGCACCTGCTGCAGGAGCTGCTCGAACGTCGGGGCGCCGGACAGGTCGGTGCGCAGGCCCCACGTGTTGACGAAGAAGCCGACCAGGTCGGCGAGCTGCGGGTCGGTGCGGCCCGCGATGGTGGCGCCGACGGTCACGTCGTCACCGGCGCCCAGCTGCTGCAGGAGCACCGCGAGGGCCGCCTGGAACACCATCGGCGCCGAGGAGTCCGTGCGCAGGGCGAGCTCCTCGACGCGGGCGAGCAGCTCGGGGCCCACGGCGAGGCGCACGCCGTCGCCGCGGTGGCTCGCCACCTCCGGGCGCGGCCGGTCCAAAGGCAGGGGCAACGGCTGCGGGATGCCCGCGAGTTCGCTGCTCCAGTAGTCGAGCTGCGGCGCCAGGGTGCCGTCGGGGTCGTCGTCGAGGAGCTCGCGCTGCCACAGGGTGTAGTCGACGTACTGCACCGGGAGCTCTTCCCAGTCCGGTGCGTGGCCCGCGGCCCGCGCGGTGTACGCGGTGGCGAGGTCACGGGAGAGCGGGCCCATGGACTGGCCGTCGCCCGCGATGTGGTGGACGAGCAGGAGCAGGTGGTGCTCGCGCGGCGCCGCCCGGAAGAGGGTGGCGCGGACCGGGATCTCCTCGGACAGGGTGATCGCGTAGGCCGCGGCCCGCGTGATCGCCTCGTCGAGCTCCGCCGGCTCGACCTCGACGAGCGGGACGTCGAGCGTGACGATCGTCTCGTCGTCGGGTTCCAGGATCTCCTGGCTCGGGACGCCGTCGGCGGTCTCGACGAACAGGGTGCGCAGGGTCTCGTGGCGGGTGACCACGTCGCGCACGGCCGCCGTGAGCGCGGCCGCGTCCAGGTCGCCGGTGAGGCGCACGAGGAAGGGCACGTTGTAGGTGGCCGACGCGCCTTCGAGGCGGTCGACGAACCACAGGCGCTGCTGTGCGTAGGACAACGGGATCATTACTTGCCACTCCTGTTCATCCTGCGCAGACGGGGACGGCCGGTGGTGGCCGTGGCTTCCTTCACCGTGTGCGACAGTTCAGCGATGGTGTGTCGGTCGAAGACGGCCCGGATGGGCACGCGGACGCCGAGCTTGTCGGCGATCAGGCCGGTCAGTTGCGTCACCAGCAGCGAGTTGCCGCCGAGCGCGAAGAAGTCGTCGTCGATGCCGACCTTCTCGACGCCGAGGACCTGCGCGAACAGGCCGGCGAGCACCTCTTCCTGGGAGCTGCGCGGGGCGCGGTAGGCGGTGCCGCGGAACTCCGGCGCGGGCAGCGCGGCCGCGTCCAGCTTGCCGTTGGCGGTCAGCGGCAGCTCGTCGATGAGCAGGAACGCCGCCGGGACCATGTACTCCGGCAGGGACCGCGCCACATGGGTGCGCAGCTCCTCGACGGGGACGGCGGTCCGCTCCGGGACCACGTACGCCACCAGCTGCTTGCCGGAGCCGGTGCCGTCCGCGTGCGGGAGCACGACGGCGTGGGTGATGCCGGGGTGGCTCTCCAGGACGGCGCCGATCTCGCCGGGCTCGATGCGGAAGCCGCGGATCTTGACCTGGGAGTCGGTGCGGCCGTGGAAGAGCAGCCGCCCGTCCTCGGTCCGGGCGACGACGTCGCCGGTGCGGTACATGCGTGCGCCCGGCAGGTCGCCGAACGGGCAGGCCACGAACCGCTCGGCGGTCAGGGCGTGCCGGTTCAGATAGCCGCGGGCCAGACCCGCGCCGGTGAGGTACAGCTCGCCGGGAACGCCCGCGGGCACCGGGCGCAGGCGGTCGTCGAGGACGTAGGCGCCCATGGTGTCCATGGGCCGCCCAATCGGCAGCGGGTCGGTCACCTCGTCCGCGCGGGACATCGGGTGGCAGGTGGCGAAGGTCGTGGTCTCGGTCGGGCCGTAGACGTCCACGACCTCGGTGCCGGGGCAGGCCGCGATGACCCGCTCGACGGCGGCCGGGGACACCACCTCGCCGCCCGTCCAGACCTCCCGTACGCCGCTGAAGCACTGCGGCCGCACCTCGGCGACCACCTTGAACAGGCCCGCGGGCATGAAGACCGCGCTGATCCGGTGCTCGGCGATCAGCGAGCCGAGGGTGTGCGGGTCGAGCAGGCCCGGCGGCGCCACCACCACGGTGCCGCCGTCGAGCAGCGGCACCCACAGCTCGTACGTGGAGGCGTCAAAGGCCAGCGGGGCGTGCTGCAGGACGCGCGCGTGGGCGCCGCCCTGGAAGTGCCCGTCGACGGTGAGCGAGGTGATGTCCCGGTGCGTCGCGGCCACGCCCTTGGGGGTGCCCGTGGAGCCGGAGGTGTAGATCACGTACGCCAGCTGCTCCGGGTGCCCCGGTGCGGTGTCCGGGCGCTCGGGGGACGCCGACGCCAGGGCGGCGGCCGTGTCGGGGGCGTCGAGGACGACGCGGGCGCAGTCGCTCGCGGGCAGGGACGGCACGGTCGCGGCATCCGTCACCAGGGCCGTGGGCGCGGCGTCGCGGAGCATGAACTCCAGGCGCTCGGCCGGGTACTCGGGGTCGAGCGGCAGATAGGCGCCGCCCGCCTTGAGGACCGCGAGGACCGTCACGGCGTACTCCGCCGAACGCGGCAGGGACACGCCGACGATCGACTCGCCGCGGACGCCGCGCTCGCTCAGCACCCGCGCCAAGCGGTTGGCCCGCTCATCGAGTTGACGGTACGTCAGCTCAAGGGCGCCCAGCTGGAGGGCCACCGCGTCCGGTGTCGCGTCCGCCTGCCGCTCGAACAGCGCGGGCACCGTGGCCTCCGGCACCGCCGCGGACGTACGGTCGAGGCCGGTCAGGAGCTCGGCGCGCTCGGCGGCCGTCAGGAGGTCGACGTCACCGACCCGGGCGTGCGGGTCGGCGGCGAGCCGGTCGAGGACGCGGGCGAACCGGGTGGCGATGTCCCTCGCGCGGCCCGGCTCGAACAGGTGCCGCTGGTAGTGCAGGTTGACGCTGGGCCGGGGGCCGTCCGGGTAGACGAAGACGGTCACCGGGTAGTGGCTGGTCGTGAAGGCGCGGATGCCGGTGACGGAGATCCCGGCGGCCGCGCTCGCCTCGGCCATGCCCGCGCGGTCCAGCGGGAACGACTCGAAGCCGATCAGCGTGTCGAACAGGCTCTCCAGGCCCGTGCCGCGCTGGATGTCGCCGAGGCTCAGGTGGTGGTGGTCGAGGAGCCCGGCCTGGCGCTCCTGGAGACCGCTCAGGAGCTGCCCGAGCGAGTCGCCCGGCGCGCACGGGACGCGCACGGGCACGGTGTTGAGGAACATGCCGACGACCGAGTCCGCGCCCGGGAGCGCCGGCGGCCGCCCGGCCACCGTGGTGGCGAGCACCACGTCCTGGCGTCCCGTCAGACGGCTGAGCAGGATGCCCCAGGCGCCCTGCACCAGGGTGTTGAGCGTGACACCGAGGTCCTTGGCGCGCCGGGCCAGGTCGCGGAACGTCTCGGGCGGCACGGGGATGTCGACCTGGTCGACACCGGTGCTCTCCTCGGCCTTCGCGTCCGTGCGGGGCGCGAGCAGCGTGGGCTCGTCGACGCCGCTGAGCTCGTCCGCCCAGGCGCGGACGGACGCGGTGGAGTCCTGCTCGGACAGCCACGCCAGGTAGTCCCGGTAGCTGCGGGCACGCGGCAGCAGCGCGGCGTCGCCGTTCCCGGCGTACAGGTGCAGGAGGTCCTGGGCGAGCAGGGGCAGGGACCAGCCGTCGAACAGCGCGTGGTGGGCCGTCAGGACCAGCTCGTGGCGGTCGGCCGCCAGGGAGACCAGGGCCAGGCGCAGCATCGGCGGCGCCGCCGGGTCGAAGTGCGCCTTCAGGTCGTCGGCGAGGAACTCCTCGAACGCCTTGCCCCGCACGTCCTGTGCGAGCGCGGTCAGGTCCCGCTCCTGCCAGGGCAGTTCGACGCCGTCGACGACGAGCTGGACCAGCTCGTTGCCGGGGCCGGGGACGAAGGCGGCGCGCAGCGCGGAGTGCCGGTCGAGAAGCGCCTGCCCGGCCGTGCGCAGCCGCCCGGCGGACACCGGGCCCGACAGGTGCAGGACGTACTGCACCTGGTACGCGTCGAAGGCGGCCCCGGACTCAAGGGCCATCCGCGAGTGGAACAGGAGCCCCGACTGGAGCGGGGACACCGGCCACACGTCGGCGAGACCGCCCGGATAGCGCCGCTCCCAGGCCTCGATGTCGCCCTGGCCCACCCGCACCAGCGGCACGTCCGACGGCGTCAGGCCGCCCGCGTCCGGCGCGGTGGCGTGGCGGGCGAGCCCTTCGAGGGCGGCGCACCACAGATCGGCGAGCTCCTGGGTCTCGGCGGGCGTGAGGACCCCCTCCGGAGCCTCGAACAGGGCGCTCAGGCGCGGGCCTTCGGCGCTGTCGGTGACCGACGCGTTGATGTCGAGCTCGGCGAGCGCGGGCATCCGCGGGTCGTGTGCGGCGTCCAGGACGTCCAGGTCGGCGGTGCGGGCCTGCGTGAAGCCGAGGCCCCGCAGGTGGGCGGGCATGTCGGCGTCCGCAGAGAACCGGCCCAGGTAGTTGAAGCTGATCTGCCCGGTGCCGTGCGGCGCGAGCACCGCGGCGGTCTCCGCGTTCAGATGCCGGAGCAGGCCGTAGCCGATGCCCTTGTCGGGGACGGCGCGCAGCTGCTCCTTGACCGCCTTGACGGCCCGGCCCGCGGCCGCCCCGCCGCCGAACGCGTCGGCGACGTCCACCCCGGCGACATCGAGCCGGACCGGGAACACGCTGGTGAACCAGCCCACCGTGCGCGACAGATCGGCACCCGCGGCCGCCGCCTCCTCGCGGCCGTGCCCTTCGAGGCGGATCAGCGAGGAGGACTCCTCGACGCCCCGCGCACGCCGCCACCGCGCGACCGCGAGGGCGAGCGCCGCGAGCAGGCCGTCGTTGACCTCGCCGTGGAACGCGGCGGGCAGCGAGGTCAGGACCGCCTCGGTGACCTCGGGCGACAGCTGTACGCGGGTCTCGTGCACCCGGGCGCGGACATCGGTCGCGGGGTCGAGGCGCCGGCTGCCGAGGACCGGGTCGGGGCCCTCGACCGCGGACCGCCACAGGTCGAGCTCGGCCACCCGCTCCGGCCGCGCCGCCTCCTTCACCAGGGCCTGCGTCCAGCCCCGCACGGACGTCGCCACCGGCGCGACCTGCGGGATCCGGCCCGCCCGCACCTGCTGCCAGGCCGCCGCCAGATCCGGCATCAGAATCCGCCACGACACTCCGTCGACGACCAGGTGGTGCAGGACCACGAGCAGCCGCCCCGGCCGCCCGGCGCCCGGGTCGAACCACACGAACTGGGCGACCACGCCGTCCGCCGGGTCCAACCGCCCCGCGGCGGCGTCCAGTTCGGCCAGGAGCAGCTCGCGGAAGGACTCCTCCTCCCACTGTCCGTCGCACCCGACCCGCTGGAGCAGTTCGTCCACGTCGACCGCGCCGCGCGGCGCGACCACGAGACCGCCGTCGCCCTCGTCGGTGAGGCGGCAGCGCAGCAGGTCGTGCCCGTCGACGACCGCGGTCAGGGTCTCGGCGAGCGAGGCCCGGTCGACGCCGTCGGGCAGGTCGAGGACCATGGCCTGGAGGAACCGCTGGAAGCCGGGGCCGTCCTTGAGCATCCGCGCCACCGGAAGCAGCGGCATGAAGCCCACGCCGCCCCCGTCCGGCTCCGCGAGCACCGGCGCGCTCTGCGACGACTGCGCGGCGACCGCCTCGGCGAGGGCGGCCACGGTCCGGTGCTTGAAGATCAGGCGCGAGGTGACCTCCACGCTGCGGGTCCGGGCCCGCGAGGCGACCTGGAGGGCCTGGATGCTGTCCCCGCCGAGGGTGAAGAAGTCGTCGTCGACGCCGACCCGGTCGACCGCGAGCACCTCGGCGAACGCCGCCGCGAGCACCTCCTCGGTCACCGAAGCGGGCGCGCGGTACGCGGCGCCCCGGAACTCCGGCTCCGGCAGCGCCTTCTTGTCCACCTTGCCGTGCGGGGTCAGCGGCAGCGCGTCGAGGACGAGCACCACGGCGGGCACCATGAACTCGGGCAGCCGCTGCGCGACGAAGTCCCGCAGCTCACCGGGGGCGAAGCCCGCGTCGTACGACAAGTGCCCGACGGCGGCGCCGGGTTGGGCCCTCTGGGTGTCCCCCTCGGCCACCGGAACGACGTATCCGACCAGCTGCTTGCCCCGGCCGCCGCGCCCTTCGCGGGCGACGACCACGGCCTGGCGGACCTTCGGGTGCGCCGCGAGGGCCGCCTCCACCTCGCCGGTCTCGATCCGCAGGCCGCGCACCTTGACCTGGTCGTCGCCGCGGCTCAGATACTCCAACTGCCCGTCGATGTCCTCCCGCACGATGTCGCCGGTGCGGTACATGCGGGAGCCGGAGGGGCCGTACGGGTCGGCGGTGAAACGGGACGCGGTCATCGACGGGCGGCCCAGATAGCCGCGCGCCAGGCTCGGGCCCGCGACGTACAGCTCGCCGGGGGTGCCCGGCGGCACCGGCGCGAGCGCCTCGTCGAGGACGAGGACCCGGTTGTCGACGACGGCCGTGCCGATGGGCGCGCGGTCCGCGTCCAGGGGGCCGCTGACGGCCGCGCAGACGGTGGTCTCGGTGGGGCCGTACGCGTTGATGAACCGGCGGCCGGGGGCCCAGCGGGCGACGAGGGCGGGCGGGCAGGCCTCGCCGCCGACGGCGAGGGTGCGCAGCTCGGTGAGGGTGCGCGGGGCGTCGTCGGGGAGGGTCGCGACGACGCTGGGCGGCAGCACGGAGTGCGTGATCCGGCGCTCGGCGAGCAGCTCGGCGAGGTCGGCGCCGACCACGCGCTGCTCCCCGGGCACGATGAGCGTGGCGCCGGTGGTGAGGGCCATGACCAGCTCCCAGAAGGCCGCGTCGAAGCTGGGCGACGCGAACTGGAGCACGCGGGAGCGCGGGTCGAGGTCGAGGCGGGCGCGGGTGGTGGCGCTGAGCGCCGCGAGCCCGGTGTGGGTGACGGTGACGCCCTTGGGGCGGCCGGTCGAGCCCGAGGTGTAGATGACGTACGCGGCGCGGGTGAGGCCGACGGGTGTGGCGGCGCCCTCGACGACGGGGGCGTCGGTGGGCGCCTGCCGCCGGGCCGCCTCGTGCTCCGGGGCGTCGACGGCGAGGACCTGGGTGGCGAGATCCGGCGGCAGCTGGCCGGCCGCGGCCCGGGTGGTGAGCAGGGCCGCGGGGGCGGCGTCGCCCATCATGTACGTGATGCGCTCGTCCGGGTAGGCGAGGTCGACGGGCAGATAGGCCGCGCCCGCCTTCATGATGCCGAGGACGACGGCGACCTGCCAGGCCGAGCGGGGCATGGCCACCGCGACCAGCTGCTCGGGGCCGATACCGCGGTCGGCGAGCCAGTGCGCCACCTGGTTCGCGTGGGCGTCCAACTCCCCGTAGGACCAACGGTGTTCGTCCGACTCGACGGCCGGATCCGCAGGCGACTCGCGGACCCGCTCCTGGAACAGGGACGGGAAGGTGGCCGGGGGGTACGACTCCCCGGTGCGGGCGGCGGAAAGTCCTTGAACGTCGGTCACGAAAGCTCCAGAAGCTCAACAGGGCAATGCGGGGCGAAGAGGGAGAAAACGCAAAGTGAAGGCAAGGCTGAGGGCAGGGAGGGGCGAGCGGGGAGGGTGGCGGGCAGGTGGGGGGAGGGGGTGGCGGAAGGCGGGGGGCAGGGAGATGTGGGGGCAGGGATGTGTGGGGGAGAGGATCGGGCCTGCGTGCTGTGCGTGTGCTGTGTGCTGTGCGGCTTCGGGCTGGGTGCTTCGTACTTCGCTGGAACGAGGGCGCGCGCCGCTCAACCCGCCACGTCGGAACTCATGTTCCGGCGCGCGGGTGGCGGCGTGCGTGGTGCGCGGGGTGGCTCAGGGGTGCTGGCCGCGGACGCCGCTGGACGCGACGTGGCGACAGACCGACGCTGTGACCGGGGGTGCCGCCACCGCGGGGGGCCGCACTCTCTCACCGGTCCGGTCGGACGGGCATGGGGCCGCGGGAACGGGCCCTCTGGTGTGTACGTCGACGAGACGTGCTGACTCAGACACGTGCGTTCAATCCGCTGTTCGTCGACCGTTGACTCGATGGTTGTCCGGCGTAATTGAAAGCCGAAACATTGCCTTTACAAAAAGCCTGACCGCCCAGTGTTCCGGAGGATCGCTCCGGAAGCTCTTCCTGGCAGGCCCAGACCGATGCCATTGAACTAGCGCTCCTTTGTGGGGTCGCCGACTAACTAGATGGGGTGACCATCTGCCAACTAACCGTAACGGATCGAGGGCGCGGCAATTGTGAACTAACGCAGCTATGCCCGATATTGACGACCGCGTCGACGATCCGGAATGGGCACCTCCGAGGCTCTGACCTGCACTTTCTTCCTTCATGATCAATCTCGGTCACGATGTGGACCATTCAAGCCATTCCGTCCGGTTGACGAGACAGTGCCTTGGCGTTGCGACGATGCAGCGGTCATTTCACGCCACATGAAAAGCGCCATCGCGCCATATCGCCCTCAAGTCGGCATGGTTATGCGGGTATTCGCATTCACGCTTCACCCGTCGTTCTCCGCGGGGTCATGGGCGTGCCGCGACGGCCTGGTTCGGCATCGGCCGTCAGGAAGACGTGAAAAGCGCGCGTATTGCCGTCAATAGCACGTGAGTTGGGCGGCGCGTTCCGTGCGCAGATGTATGGCGGATCTGCCGTGCCGGCGGGTGGCCACGAGACCCGCGGCGCGCAGCGCGCCCAGGTGCTGGGACACCGCGCTCGGCGTGACCCCGGCGCGGACGGCGAGCTGCGCCGTGGTGAGGGGTTCGGCGAGGAGGCCGAGGAGTGCGGCACGGGTGCGGCCGATGACCGCGGCGAGGCCGTCGGGCACGGGCGCGGGCCGCTCCCACAACAGGCCGACCCCGCGGGCCGGATAGCGCACGGAACCGGCGGTCACGGGCGCGGTGTCGGCGTAGACGTCCGGCCAGGCGAACGCGCTGGGCATCAGGACCAGGCCGTGCCCGGCCACGTCGACCCGGTACGGCGAGCCCGGCCGCCGCCCGCCGTGCACGACGAGCTCGCCCTCGCGCCAGGCGATGTCCTGATGCAGCTCCTGGAAGAGGCCCTCGACCCCGGTGCCGGTGAGCGTCCGCGCCCGTGCGTCGACGTCGGCGTTCAGGACCGCCCGGACCCGGCCCCAGTGGGGCGCGACGACACGGGTGTGGAAGCGCTCCAGGGTGTCGGCCAGGACGTTCAGGGTGCCTACGGGGTCGGCGCCCAGGGGCGTGGAGTCGCCGAGGGCCGCGGCGAGTTCGGCGCGGGCGAAGTCCGTGTCGGTGGACCGCAGCAGCGCGATCTCGTCCTCGAAGGACGGCTCGCGCGTGCCGGGCACGGGGAAGAGGAACGAGGGCAGGCAGCGCGACAGGACGTGGGCGACCGTGGGCTGCTCCAGGACGTCGTCCACCAGCGGGCGCGCCATGCGCAGCCAGGGCCGGTGGACCGCGTGCGCGCCCTCCCGCAGCAGCGCCCGCAGCGCCAGTGTGGTCTCGCCCAGCGGCGAGATCGCGAACCGCACCCGGGCGACCTCCGCACCGGACAACGGGATATGGACCGCCATGCACCGCCCCCACCATGTAGCTCTCGCTTAACAGTAGCCAGGGGTGCGCGGGCGTCGGCACCGTCTGCGGTCATGACGACCTTGAACAGCGCGCACGCCCCGTACGGCACGGATATCTCGTACAACACAGATGCCTCGTACGACGCAGATGTCTCGTACGGCACAGATATCCCGTACGACACGGACGGTCCCAGGAGCCTGAGCGCCCCGCAGGACACGCACACCTTCACCGCCTACGACGGGACCCGGCTCGCCTACCGCGTGACCGGGCGGGGGCGGCCGCTGATCTGCCTGCCCGGCGGCCCCGGCCGCGCCGCCGCCTACCTGGGCGACCTCGGCGGCCTCGGCGCGCACCGCACCCTCGTCCTGCCGGACACCCGCGGCACCGGCGCCTCCGCGACCCCGGCGGACCCGGGCACCTGCCGCGTCGACCGGCTCGTCGCGGACGTCGAGGCGCTGCGCGAGCACCTCGGCCTCGCGGAGGTCGACCTGCTCGGCCACTCGGCCGGCGGCGGCGTCGCCCTGCTGTACACGGCGGCCCACCCGGAGCGGGTCGCGCGCCTGGTCCTGGCCAACCCCTCGCTGCACGCCGTCGGCCTCGCCTCCGACACCGGCGCCGAGGACGTCGTCGCCCGCCGCGGCCACGAGCCGTGGTACGCCGACGCGCTGCCCGCCTACCGGGCGATGAAGCGGGCCCGCAGCTTCGCCGAGGCACAGCGGCACCGCCTCGCGTTCGAGCCGTTCATGTACGGGCGCTGGGACGAAGCGGCACGGGCCCATGCCGCCGCCGACACCGCGCAGCGTTCCCTGACGGTGAGCGAGCACTTCTACGCCGGATACCAGCCTGACGCTCAGACCCTGGCGCGGAGGCTGCGGCGGCTCCCCGCGCCGGTCCTGGTCCTGGCGGGCGAGCTCGACCTGTGGCCCACCGCGGTCGCGGCGCGCGCGGCGGCGGAGCGCTTCGCCGCCGGGCGCGCCGTGGTGCAGGCCGGGGCGGGCCACTATCCGTGGCTGGACGACCCGGCGGCGTTCACCGCGGCGGTCACGGGATTCCTCGCGCAGGACACCTCTGCCCGCGGCGGCCTTCAGGGAGACGTCGCGTAACGCGTGCCGACGTTCCCGGCGTGCCATTCGTGGTTGCCGCTCATCCAGTTCCCGAGCCCGGCCATGAAGCGGGTCATGAGCGGTTCGGTGCTGAGCGCGGCGGCCAGCTCCTCGAAGCGGTGCACGATGTCGTTGTGGACCTCGATCGCCTGCTGGAAGGCGTCCTCGATGGAGCACTCCTCCTCGGCGGCGATCGCGGTCGGCAGGCTGTAGTGGAAGCGCTCGCTCGCCTGCTCCTTGCGCAGCGAGTACAGGTCGTTGCAGATGGTCGAGGCGTTGGCAGCCAGGGCGACGGCGCGCTGCACGGTGGGCTCCGCGAAGAGCGGGGCGGGCAGCTCGTAGCCGCCGACGGCGTCGGTGAGGGTCAGGCACGGGCGGAAGCTGTTGAACTGCCGCTGCACCAGGTACTCCCACACCGCCGGCGTGCGGCGCTGGGTGATGCAGTCGCCCTCCGCGTTGTAGCCGAGGTAGAGGTTGGCGATGTCGTGCCGGAACCGGTGGGCCTGCGCCGGGGTGGCCAGGGCCAGGAAGTGCTCCATGGCCGAGCGCATCGACCGCAGCGCCGGGTGGGATTCGGTCCCGGCCCGCCAGTCCCGCTCGTAGCGCGCGGTGTTGTGGGCGGGGTCGATCGCGGACTGGGCGACGACGAGGGCCGCGCCGCGGCGGTCCGCGCTGCCGCCGTACTCGGCCTCGCAGAAGTAGTCGTCCACGGCGTTCTCGCCGACCAGGAGGCGGGCGGCGGCCATGAGGTGGTCGATGTCCGGCGCGTCCGGGTGGCACAGGACCACCGAACGGCCCGGGTCGAAGCCGACGAGCGCCTCGCGCAGATCGGTGTCCGGGTAGAGGTTCACCTCCCGCTCGGCCCACTCGACGAGCCGCGCGTTGACCTCGTCGGCGAGCACGCGGTCGTCGCGCACGGCCGGAGGGCAGTACAGGCCCTCGATGCGCGGGGACGGGGACTCGGCGGGCCCGGCAGCCCCCGCCGCCGGTTCGGCGTCGGTGCCGGACCTGGCGTCGGTGCCGGACCTGGCGTCGGACCCGGTGTCGGCGGTCCCCGGATGCGCGGCCCGTGCCAGGCGCAGCGAGCTCGTGCCGAGCCCCGTCGGCCCGGAGAGCAGGCGCGCCGCGCCCTGGGAAGCGCCGGCGGCGGTCGGGGGTAGGTCGGTCGTGCCGGGCGCCTGCGCGTTCATCCGCAACTCCGTCCACGGGGGCATGACTTGGCTCTCTCCTCGCCGAAGGGGTAGCACGCCCCGCGCGGCGCCAACAAGGCCGCCTCGCGGTGCCGTGCCCGCCACCGTCGCAGTCACGCCACGGAACGACACGACCAGGCCGCCGTGACGGAATGCGCACCGCCCGGCGCGGGCGTGTGGATAAAAGCGGCGCGTCTGTCGCCCACCACGGCGCGGTTTGTCGCCGGATTTCCGGAACGTTGAGCGAACCGTCATGGCCACAGTGCCGAAAACTGATCGGTCGGGAACGGGTCCGGTGGAAGGCGGGGAGCGGGCGCCCTAGGATCGCCGACGCGGGCCGGGCACCGACGCGCCGCCCGTGTGTTGCCGCGACACGACCCGTCAACACGACCCGTGTTGCGGTGACACGACCGGAGAATTTCGGGGGAAATTCAAGGGGGAGTGGGAAGCGTGACGGGGGAAAACGCGCCGCTCGGCGCCATAAAGTATCTGCATACGCTGGGCCCGACCGGCACCAATCTGGAGGCGGCGGCCCACCTGTGGTTCCAGAAGCCGGGCCGCGCCCACGACGGCCGGGTCGTCCTGCACACCTCGCTCGAATACGCCATGGAGACCGTGCCGAGGACCGGCGCGCACGCCCTGCTCGCCTGCGCCGTCTACCCGGATCTGCACACGCTCGTCTTCGGGAACCTGGACGTCTGCCGCATGGTGGACTGCTTCCTGTGGCCCACCCACGAAATGGTGCTCGCCGTCGCGCCGGGCGGGTCCGCGGAGCCCGCCACCGTCGCCACCCACCCGGCGCCGGCCGGGCTCGTGCCGCCCACCGGCGCACGGCAGTTGGTGACCAGCAACGCGCAGGCCGCCATCGACTGCGCCGACGGCAAGGCCGAGGGGTGCGTCACCACCGTCGTCGCGGCCCGCGCCCACGGCCTCAGGACCGTGCGCAGCTTCGGCGAAGTGCCCATGGTCTACACGGTCCACCACGTACGGGAGGAGCCGGGCCGATGACCGGAACAGGCACCGGCACCGCGGACCGCCTCCAGGACCCGCTGCTCGGCGAGGCCGCCCGCCTCGAAGGCGGGCTCATCGCCCGGATCGACGCCTTCCGCGCCCGCCAGCGCGACGACGGCACCGTCCCCGCGCCGGACGACGAGGCCCGCCGCGCCCTCCTCGCCGTCAAGGACGAGGCGGTCCGCTGGTTCACCGGGCACGGCAGGGCGGGCCAGGCCGACGCCCTCGCCGCCGACATCGACGGCTGGCTGTCCGCCGGGCTCGACACGCCCCCGCACTTCGCCCGCAGCCGGGACGCGCTCACCGCACCGGCCGACGGCGACTGGGCGGCGTTCCTCGCCCCCGTGCAGACCACCAACAGCGTGCCGCCGGTCGGCAGGCGCCTCGAGTTCTTCCTCGTACGCCGCAAGGAACCCGACGCGCTCCCCGACCTGGCGGGCCACTATCCGCACCCGAAGAACAACTGCCAGGCCACCGTGCTGCTCGCCGCCAGCGCGGGTTTCGCCCGCGGGAACTGCATCGTCTTCTTCCCGGAGAATGTCGCCGCCCACGACAAGGTCACCGAACAGGGTTACGCGATCTTCTTCTTCAGCAAGTTCCGCAGGATTCACGAGACGTACGCGCTGCCCGCCGCGCGTGCCGTGCTCACCGCCGAATCCCTGCCGGTCGCGTCGGCGGGAATGGATCCCGCGGCGTGCTATCAGGCCCGCTCCATCTGGGGATATCTGCACGACTACTTTCATCATCAAGGAAAATGGCCGCTCGACCGGCACATCAAGCTGAAGATGAATTGGTTCGTCGGACTCCTCGAAGAGATCAAGGTCGACGCGCGGACCGTGCTCGCGTGCCACGGCGACGGGGTCGTGCCGTACGCCGACGAGCAGATCGCCATGATCCTCCTGGAGCGGATGTTCCGCTATCCGCTCGACGACCGTGCCGTCCGCAACTTCGACGCGGGCACCGGCGTCTTCCTCTACTCCTGGCTGCGCGAACGCCGCGCGCTGGCCGTCGACCGCGCCGACCGGCTCCGCCTCGACGCCGACCGGGTCGTCGACGGGCTGCGGGAGTTGGTCGACGCGATCGAGGGTATGGAAGCGGCGGTCGGCACGCCCGCGGAGTACCGCGCGGCCGCCAAGGACCTCGTACGGACGCAGCTGCGCACGGGCGAGGAGGGCGACCGCTACGGCTTCACGGACGACCAGCGGACGCTCCTGCGCGCGCGGGAGCGGCTCGCCGCCCTGCCGCCGCTGCGCTTCGCCCCGGCCGAGATGTGACCGGGACGGCGGGCCGAGAAGACCGACGGGACGAGGAGAGGGACGCCATGGGCAGCCTGGACCGGGACGCGATGGAGGCCGCGGTGCGGCGGTACTTCGAAGCGTGCAACAAAGTCGACCGCGACCTGTTCGCGCAGTGCCTGTCCGAGCAGGTCGTGCACTATCTCGCCCATGGCATGTCGGGGCCCGTCCACGGCATCGACCCCATCGTGGAGCGCTGGGGCGCCGACGTCCGCGCCAACGACTCCTTCTGGGCCGTGGACGCCGTCTACGCCGACGAGCGCACCCGCACCGCCGTCTGCGAGTGGACCGCCGTCAAGCCGCGCCTCGGCAAGGTGCTGCGCGGCGCGGAGGTCTACCGCTTCGACGACTCCGGCCTGATCGACGAGGTCCGCATCTACTACGCGTCCCGGCGCGACGACACGACCGCCGTCAACGAACTGGAGGGCTTCCCGTACGCAGAGCGGGGGTTCGCCACGTGAACCCCGCCCCGCCGCTCGACGACCGCGACGGCGTGATCTGGCTCGACGGCGCCTTCGTCCCCTGGCGCGCGGCCCGTCTGCACGTCCTCAGCCACGGCCTGCACTACGGCGGCAGCGTCTTCGAGGGCGAACGGGCCTACGACGGGCGGGTCTTCGCGCTCCACGAGCACAGCGCCCGGCTCGTCGCGTCGGCCCGCGAGATGGGCTTCGCGCTGCCCTGGACCGCCGGGGAACTCGACGAGGTCACCCGCGAGGTCGTCGCCGCCGCGGGCATCGGCGACGGCTACGTCCGGCCCGTCGCCTGGCGCGGCAGCGACAGCCTGCGCCTCATCGCGCCGGACAACCGCGTGCACGTGGCCGTCGCGGCCTGGCCCTGGCCGCGGATCTTCGCCGACGGGCCGCGCGGCATCCGCCTG
The DNA here is from genome assembly GCF_042740445.1 of Streptomyces sp. NPDC059003. Classification (NCBI taxonomy): domain Bacteria; kingdom Bacillati; phylum Actinomycetota; class Actinomycetes; order Kitasatosporales; family Streptomycetaceae; genus Streptomyces; species Streptomyces sp. NPDC059003. The sequence continues at coordinate 29,813 of NZ_JBHYJH010000028.1, forward strand.
GGCACCTCGCGCTGGCGCCGCCCCGCGCCCGACACCGCGCCCGTCCGCGCCAAGACCGCAGCCCTGTACGCCATCGGCTCCCTCGCCGGGCAGGAGGCGGAAGCGGCCGGGCACGACGACGCGCTGCTCCTCGACCACCGGGGCCGCCTCGCCGAGGCCACCGGCGCCAATCTGTTCCTGGTGATCGACGGGGAGCTGCACACCCCGCCGCCCGACTGCGTCCTCGCCGGCATCACCCGCCGCACCGTCATCGGCCTCGCCCACGACCTGCGCGTCCCGGTGGTCGAGCGCCACCTCACGCCGCCCGAACTGGACCGCGCCACGGAGGTCTTCCTCACCGGCACGGCGTACGAGGTGCAGCCGGTCACGTCCGTCGACGACCGTGAGTTCGGCGTCGGCCCCGTCACGACGGCGCTCGCGGACGCGTACGCGCGACTCGTCCGCGCCGACGGCCCGCCGGACGACACGGCCGTCCCGGACGCCGACCCGGTCGCCGCGCCGGGAACCGGCCCGGGCGACGCCGGATGACCGGTACCGAGTCCGGGCCCGCCCGCCCCGCCCCGCACGGCGGGCGGAACGCCGCCTGGGTCGCGGGCGCGAAGGCCGCCGTGCCGTTCACCGTCGCGATCTTCGCGTTCGGCATCTCCTTCGGGGTGCTCGCCAAGGGGGCGGGCTTCGGCGCGCTCGCCGCGACCTCCATGTCCGGGCTCGTCTTCGTCGGCTCCTCGCAGTTCGCCGCGGTGTCGGTCATCGTCAACGGCGGCGGCTGGGCGGCGGCAGCCGTCGCCGGGACGCTGCTGAACCTGCGCTATCTGGTGATGGGCTTCGCCATCCTGCCCGCGCTGCGCGGCGGCCGGGCGCGCCGCGCGGTCGAGTCGCAGCTGGTCATCGAGGAGTCCTGGGCCATCGCGAGCGACGCGGACGGCCGCTTCGACCGGGTGCGGCTGCTCTCCTCCGGTGTGGTGCTCTGGCTCGGCTGGGTCCTCGGCACCCTCCTGGGCGCGATCGGGCCCTTCAAGGCCGTGGACATCCTCACCTACGGCCTCGACGCCGTCTCGCCGGTGCTGTTCTTCCTGCTGCTCGCCCCGCACTTGGGAACCGCGCCGAAGCGGACGGCGGCCGCGACCGCGGCCGCCTGCGCCGCGGTCCTCACCGCGTTCGAGCTGCCCGACACCGCCATCGCCGTGGCCTGCCTCGTCGCCGTCCTGTGGACCTGGCGGTCAGGGCGGGCGGCCTGATGACCTGGAGGCGCCGTTGAGCAGCGAACCGTGGATCGTCGTCGGTGCCCTCGTGGTGACCACGTTCCTCATCAAGGGCGCCGGATCGCTGGTGATGGGCGACCGCGAACTGCCGGGCTGGTTCCCGCGGTTCGTGGAGTACCTGACCCCCGCGCTGCTCGCCGTCCTGGTCGTCACCCAGCTCGTGGGCTCGCCGGGCGGCGACGGCATGACCTTCGACGCCCGCCTCGCGGGCTTCGCCGGAGCCCTGGTCGCCTGGCGGCTCAAGGCACCGGTACCCCTCGTCGTCCTGGTGGCCGCCGCCGTCACAGCGGCGACACGCGCACTGACCTGAGCGGCCCGAAGCGGGCGCGAGCGAGCCCGGTGGTGGGCCGGGGCCCGGCTCTTCGGCCGGTGGGCAGCGGGCTTCGTGCGGTCACGGTGGTGGCGTGGGTGGGGAGTTGAGGGGGGACGTCCGGAGGGTCGCGGCTGCTTCCTCGGCTCGGGTGAGGCCTGGGAGGTGGCCTGCCGACCGGTGCAGTCGGCGGGCCCGCTCGACGGCCTGCGTCGCCTTGGTGTGCTGGCCGAGGGCCAGATGGACGCGGGCGAGCTCGGTCTGCGCCTCGCCCTCGGCGAGCCGGAGCCCGGCCTGCCGGGCGGTGCTCAGCGCCCGCCGGGTGCAGGCGAGGGCCTCGCGGTGGTCGCCGAGGTGCCGGTGGACGGCGGCGAGGCCCACGCAGGCCGCGGCCTCGGCCCGGCGGCAGCCCGCCGCACGGGCCGAGTCCAGGGCGCGGCGGTGGTGGTCGAGGGCGCCGGGCACGTCGTCCAGGAGCAGCAGCGCCGTACCGATCGTGTTCAGGGCGTCCGGCTCCACCAGGCGGCGGTGCGTGCGATGGGTGACGCTGAGCGCGTCGAGGGCGTACTTGAGCGCGAGCCGCGGGTCGCCCGCGTCCCGTGACACCACCGCCAGCGCGTTGAGGGCGCCCTCCGCCGCGTACGTGGAAAGGAGTCGGCCGTCCACGGCGAGGGCCTGGGAGAGCAGGTGCTGTGCCTCGTCCGACGCGCCCAGCGCATGCCGGACGGCGCCGAGACCCCACAGGGAGAGCATGACGGTGTGCTGGTCGCCGGACGCCTCGGCGCGGTCCAGGGCGTCGGTGAAGTACGGCAGCGCGGCGTCGAGGCGGCCCTGGTCGTGGCGGACGGAGCCGAGCAGGAACAGCGCCCAGGCCTCACCGGCGGGCTGGCCGCCCTGGCGGTAGAGGGCAAGGGCCCGTGCGGCGTCGTGGGCGGCCTGGTCGAGGGCACCCAGCTCGCGGTGCGACGCGGCGAGGCCGAGTACCGCGCCGGCCTGCTCGACGGGCAGCCCGGCCTCCGCGAACAGGGCGTCGGCGCGGGCGCTGTGCCGCAGCGCGTCGCCGTGCCGGGCCAGCTCCCACAGCACGTAGCACAGGCTCCAGTGCATCACCGCCCGTGCGTGGTCGTCGTGTTCGGCGTCGGCGGCCCGCAGCCCGGCGTGCGCGGCGCGCAGCCAGTCGGCGCGCCGGCCGTGCTCCATCAGATGGCCGTGCACGGCGAGCGCGGCCTTCCAGGCGAAGGGGCGGGGCCCGTTGCGCACGGCGTGCTGCGCGCACGCGAGCAGCGCGGGCCGCTCGTCGTCCAGCCAGGCGAGTGCGGCGGCGGCGCGGGGGAAGGTGAGCGGCGCGGTGGGGGAGCCGTCCGGCTCCTGCGGACCCGCGGCGTACCAGGAGTAGAACGTGCCGTAGAGCAGGTGGGCGGCCTGCTCCGCGGTCGCCAGATACCAGGTGAGCAGCCGGCCGACGGCTCTCTCGCGCACCAGGGCGTGGTCCTCCGCCTCGGCCCGCTCCCGGGCGAAGAGCCGTACCAGGGCGTGCAGATGGAACCGGCCGGGCCGGTGCGTCTCCAGGAGGCTGCGGGCCACCAGTTGGTCCAGGAGCCGGGAGGTGGCGGGCGCCGGTGCGTCGGCGAGGGCGGCGGCGGCCGGGGCGGTGAGCTCGGGGCCGGGGGCGAGGGCGAGCAGCCGAAGGAGGTCGCGCTCCGGGGCGGGCAGGGACCGGTAGGACAGCGCGAGGGCGCTGCGTACGCCGGTGTGCTGCTCCTCGTCGAGGGCGAGCTCGGCGAGCGGGTCGCCGCCGCGCAGCCCGCGGACGACCTCCGCGATCGGCAGGTGCAGGCCGCCGATGAGGTGGGCCGCGACGATCCTGACGGCCAGGGGGAGGCGGCCGCACAGCCGGACCGCTTCGGCGGCGGCCTCCGGCTCGGCCCGGACACGGTCGGCGCCGATGACGCGGGTGAGCAGGGCGAGCGCCTCCTCCTCGCCGAAGACGGCGAGGCTGACGCGGTGGGCGTCGTGGAACGCGGTCAGGCCCCGCAGGTCGTTGCGGCTGGTGACGACGACGAAGCAGGTCGGCGAGCCGGGAAGGAGCGGCCGCACCTGTTCGAGTCCGGCGGCGTCGTCGAGGAGGATCAGCATGCGCTTGCCCGCGAGCAGCGAGCGGTAGAGGGCGGCCTTCTCGTCCGTGCTCTCCGGCAGGTGCCCGGTGCCGACGCCGAGGGCCCGCAGGAGCTGCCCGAGGGCCTCGTCGGCCGTGGTCGGGGGCTCCGGGGTGTGGCCGCGCAGGTTCGCGTACAGCTGGCCGTCGGGGAAGCGGTCGGCCACCCGGTGCATCCAGTGCACGGCGAGCGCGGTCTTGCCGACGCCCGCCATGCCGGACACGGAGGAGATCACCAGGGTCTGCCCCGGGCCCGCGTCGTAGTGCGAGAGCAGCGCGTCGAGCTCCCGCAGATAGGCGCTGCGGCCGGTGAAGCTGGCCACGTCGGGCGGGAGCTGGCGCGGGACCGGCGGCGGCGCGGGCGGCGGTGCGGGCTCGGGGGCCGGGGCGGGGGCGTGCGTGGGGGTGGGCGCGGGGCTCGGGGTGAGGGCGGGGTCGCCGGAGAGGACGCGCTGATGGATCTCCTTGAGCTGGTGGCCCGGCTCGATGCCCACCTCGTCGTCGAGGAGCTGGTAGAAGTCGCGGTACGCGGCGAGCGCGTCCGCCTGCCTGCCGGAGCCGTACAGGGCCAGCATCAGCTGGCAGCGCAGCCGCTCGCGCAGCGGGAACTCCCGTACCAGCGTGGCCAGTTCGGAGAGGCAGGTCTCGTGGCGGCCCAGGTCGATGAGCGCGTCGATGCGGTCCTCCCTTGCCACCAGGCGCAGCTCTTCGAGGCGGTCGGCCTCGGCCAGGGCGAAGCGGCGGTCGCTGACCCCTTCGAGCGCGGGCCCGGTCCACAGGGCGAGGGCCTCGTCGAGCAGGGCGACCACGGCCGTGGCGTCGTTCTCGGCGGCGGCCTTGCGGGCCTGGTCGGTGAGGTGCACGAAGCGCAGCGCGTCGACCTGCTCGTCGGTCACCTGCAGGGTGTAGCTGGTGTTGCTGCGGGCGCCCGCGCTGACCAGGACCTCGAAGCCGGAGGTGGCCCGGCGGCCCGGTTCGAGGATGCGGCGCAGATGCAGGACGTGGGTGCGCAGGGCGCTGATCGCACCGTCCGGCGCGTCGTCCTCCCACAGGAGCTCGGCGAGCCGCGACGTGCTGACGGGGCGGCCGCGGGCGAGCGCGAGGACCGCGAGGAGTGCGCGTTGCTGCGGCCCGAGACCGACGTGGCGGCCCTGGACGTCCACGCTCACCGGGCCGAGGAGGCGGATGCGCACCGACTCCTTCGGTGCCGGGTCCTCCTCGGGCCCCGAGGTGCGGCTCACTCCATGCCCTCTGCTTCCCTGTGCCCGCTTGCCGCTCTTCCTGGGTCTGTTCTTCCCCCTCTCCCGCGCTTCGTGCCGCCGCCGTCCGGGGCGGCCGCTGCGGCGCTCAGCCGGGGCCGGTGACGAAGCCCCGGATCACGCCGTCGGAGACGGAGAACTCCCACGCGGTGCCGATGTCGCCCCAGATGTCGTTGTGGAACTGGGCGGTCACCGACAGGCCGTCGGGGGATTCGCGCACCACCTCCATCCGCGCGTGGGCGGAGAACAGCTCCCTCTCCACCCACGCGTCCAGGTCGCGCTTGGTTCCGACGTCGACGACGGTCGCGTCCTTGGCGAGCACGGCCCAGAGCGCGTCGCGGTCCTGGGCGTTGACCGCGTCGACGAACGCGCGTACGGCCGGGTGGGACGGCATGCCACGGGGGGTCATCTCTCGTGCCTCTCCTGGGGGGTACGGGCTGCGGGCCTCGCGTCAGCTGTCGGTCACGGCCCGGTGGAGGGCATGAGTGTCCTCGAAGAGGTGGTAGCGGGTGACCTGGCCGTCGACGACCGTGAGATGGGCGGCGAAGGGCGTGGTCAGCGGCTTGCCGGTGGCTTTGACGGTGTCGCTCAGATGCCCGATGATCACGCCTTGCTCGCCGTCGACCACGATGTGTGTGACGGTGAACTGCTCGGGCTGCAGATACTCGTGGAGCGTGGTGAAGAACGTCATGACCCCCGACCGCCCGGCCAGGGGCCCCGACCACGGCACGGCGGGCACGTGCGGCGAGACCCACTCCACCGATTCGGAGAACAGCTGCGCCGCACCGTCCAGGTCCCGGTCCGCGAGCCGTGCCAGATAGGCGTCGATCACACCTCTGGTGGCCTGCGCGGCTCCCGCGGGGGACTGCGTGGACATCTCACCAACTCCTCGTCGCTCGCCGACCCTTGGTCGTGGAGTTCCAGTGTGGTGCGCCTGTGGCGGCGAGCGTAAGGCAGTCGCCGGTTTCCCGCCACGGGTTGGCGATCGGCGGTGGGTGACGAGGCATGCGTCGCGGTGGGACGGGGTGCTGTACCCGTCCCACCGCGGTTTGTTCCCTCTTGGTCCTACAGGTGCGGCCTTCGTGGTCCTACAGGTGCGGCAACGGCCTTACGGCGCCGACCAGATGACCTCCTGGCCCTGGTCGAGGATCTCCACCTTGCCGGTCTCCTCGTTGAGCCGGAGCTTGCCACCGAAGTTCCGCCGCTCCAGGGGCAGGGCGTGCCAGACCAGCTGGTCGCGGTCGTCGTACACGTAGAGGTTGCCGTCCTTCTCGAAGGCGACCTCGTAGCCGCGGCCCCAGGCGCCCGGGGCCTGCCACTGGGCCTTGCCGTCGAGTTCGAGGACGAAGTTGCCGTCCCGCTGGAGGCGCAGGACCAGGTGCCCGTCGCCGGACGTCCACGCCTGGTCGCGGTCGAGCTGGGTCCTCGGACGGAATTCCGCGTTGGCGGCCATGCCGTACCCCCTCCTGCATCGTGTCCCGGGGACTTTTCCCGGGCCCGGACGACGCTAGTCCCGGCCGTCTCGCGGGGCGCAGGGGAAATGGCGCCGACCGGAACGGCCGCCGGGACTGCCGGGGAAAGGCATGCGAAGGCGCCATCCGTGGCGTCCGGGTCCGGCGCGGCCCTTGAGCTGCGGCCTTGGCTTCTCCCCAGCGCTGGGGGCGCTGTTCTTCATGGGAGGGCCGGGGCGCGGGGAGATATGGCGGGTTCACTTCCCTGTAGGTGCCCGGGACTTGTTCGCCGTGGGCTCGGGCGGGAAAAGCACCGGTCATTCTTTCCGGGGGAGGGCAGGCGAACTTGGCGTGCTTTGCGGGTTGTTGCGTCGGCGGGCCGACGAGGTCAACCGGAGCACCGTCGGCATGACCTTCGGCAAGAGCTGTGACCTTGATGTCAAGGCGCTGGCTGGACGGCGCGGGCGGTGCCTGTCGTTGCGTCAGGCGGCGGTGCCGGGTCCGTCAGTCGGCGCGCACCGTCACGTCGCCGATCTTCGTGCGGGCCTCCACCGTCGTACCGGAATCGGGGTCCTGGTCCACGTCCACCGTCCGGTCGCCGACCTTGGTGAAGGTCGTCACGGCGTACGGGCCCGCGTCCTGGGGCAGCCGCAGGTTCACGTCGCCCAGCTTGCTGACGGCCTTGATCCTCGTGAACGCCTCGATGTCCTCGAAGCGGATGTCGCCCAGCTTGGACGTGGCTGCGGCGGTGTCGAAGTCGACGTTCTTCAGCGTGATGGCGCCGGTCTTGCTCGCGGTGACGATCCGCTCGCCGTCGACGTGTTCGAGGTGGACGCCGCCGATGCGGGTGCGGGCCTCGACGGAGTTCCGCACGCCCTTCACCGTCACGTCGCCGAGCCGCGTCACGGCCTTGACCTTCGTGCCGGCGGGCACCGTCAGGCGGTAGTCCGACCCGCACGTGCCCATGCCCTCGCCGCAGTCGGCGCTGACGCGCAGGGTGTCGCCGTCCTGATCGATCCGCTCGTCGGGCGTACGCAGCGACTTGGTCAGCTTCTTGTGCAGCTCCGGCTCCTCGCCCTTGCCGGCCACCTCGACGTCGATGTCGCCGCTGCTGATCTCGACCACCACGCTCCGCACGGACGTGTCGATCGCGACCGTGCCGGTCTCGGTCCGGGTGACCAGGAAGAGGAACAGGTACCACGCGGCCCCGCCGACCACCGTGATGCCGGTGAGGAGCGCGAGGAGGCGGACGATCCGCCGCAGCCGGGAGCTCCGGGGGCCGCCCGGTGAACGCAGCGGGGAGCCGGTCGAGGTGAGGGTCTCATGCATGTCTGACTCCGGTCGGCGATGGCCCGTGGGGGCCTGCGAAGGTCTGCGGTGGCGCGGGGTGGACCGCGGTGGTCAGCGCGGGTCGGTGGGTGGTGCGGGCCAGTTGGACCGGGCGGGCGGCGCGGGACGCGCGGACGGCGCGGGCGCGCTCTCCCGGACCCCGCCGGTCGGCACGTCGCACTTGGTGAAGACGAACCGGATGTACTTCTCCAGGGGCCGCACCATCCGCAACCGGACCAGCGTGGCCACGAACGGCGGGTACGGGCCCTTGTCGCCGCGGGCCGCGAGGCGCGCGGGCGGGGGAGCCTGGGACATGTCTCACTCCGTTGATCGGCGGGAGTCGGTGAGGGAGTCGAGGTACTGCAGGACGGCGCGCACACGGCGGTGCCCCGTGTCGTCGGGGCGCAGGTCGAGCTTGGTGAAGATGGAGCGGATGTGCTTCTCGACGGCGCGCTCGGTGATGAACAGGCGCTCCGCGAGGCCGTTGTTGCTGAGCCCCTCCGCCATCAGGGCGAGCACCTCCCGCTCCCGCGGCGTGAGCGGCGCGAGCTCGTCCTGCTTCTGGTTGCCCGCGAAGATCTGGCTGACCACCTCGGCGTCGAGCGCGGTGCCGCCGTCGGCGACGCGGTGCAGGGTGGCCACGAACTCGTCCACGTCGGCGACGCGGTCCTTGAGCAGATAGCCGAGGCCCACGCTGCCGGCGGCGAGCAGCTTGGCGGCGTACCGGGCCTCCACGTACTGGGAGAGCACGAGCACGGCCTGGCCCGGGTCCGCGGCGCGGATCGACAGGGCGGCGCGCAGCCCCTCGTCGGTGTGGGTCGGCGGCATCCGCACGTCCACCACACACAGGTCGGGGGTGAGGTCGGCGACGAGCGCCAGCAACTCGTCGGCGTCCCCGGCCTGTCCGACGACGTCGATGTCCTCGTCGATGAGCAGCTTGGCGAGGCCGCTGCGGAGCAGGACGGAGTCTTCCGCGATCACGACGCGCAACATGGGTGGTGGTCCTCAAGCCTTCCAGGGAAGCGTGACGTCCGCGACGGTGGGGCCACCGGCGGGGCTGGTGAGCATGAGGTGCCCGTCGACCGCGCGCACCCGGTCGCGCAGACCGCTGATGCCCGAGCCGCGGCCGGGGTCGGCGCCGCCGATCCCGTCGTCGGTGACGAGGAGGCGCAGCAGCTCCTCCTCGCGGAAGACCCGCACCGCGCCCCGGTGGGCCGCCGCGTGCTTGGCGATGTTCGTCAGGAGCTCGGACACCACGTAGTACGCGACCGCCTCGGCCCGCGGACTGGGGCGCTGCGGCAGGTCCACGGACAGCGTGACGGGGACCGGGCAGCGGGCCACGATCGTGGCCAGGGCGGGCTGGATGCCCTGCTCGGTGAGGATCGCGGGGTGCAGGCCGCGGGTCACGTCGCGCAGCTCCCGCATGGCGGCCTTGGCCTCCTCGTGCGCGGACAGGACCAACTGGCGCGCCTTGTCCGGGTCCCGGTCGAAGCGGGACTTGGCCCGGCCGAGGCTCATGGCGACCGAGAGCAGCCGCTGCTGCGCCCCGTCGTGCAGGTCGCGCTCGATGCGCTGCCGCTCGAGCTCCGCGGCGTCGACCATCCGCGAACGGCTGTCCTCCAGATCGATCATCCGGCGTACGAGATGGTCGACGCGGTCGGCGCCGAGGATCCGGGCGACCATCGCGGACTCGGTCCTCGCCAGCGGCCCGCTGAGCCGGAGCCCGGAGGCGAGCAGCGCGAGCCCGACGGCACAGCCGGACAGCGCCCCTGCCGGGCTCCCCGGGTCCACGCCGAACAGCGAGGAGCCGTCCGGCAGGAAGGGGCCGATGAAGGGCAGCAGCGCGAGCAGCAGACCCGCCGAGAGCAGGCCCACCACCAGGCCGCCCACGCCGAGCCCCCACAGCGTCATGACGCCGGTGAAGCCCAGCTCGCGCCAGGCGCGGCGGCCGAAGAGCCGCTCCAGGCGCTCCTTCCAGCCGCCGCCGGGCGCGGCCACGGGCAGGTCGATGTCCAACTCCTGGAGGAAGTACAGGCGTTCGCGGTCGAGACGGGCGGTCCAGCCCGCCGTCTTCATGGCGAGCGGAAGCAGCGGCAGGCCGAGGAGCAGCAGCGGGGTCAGGCCCGCGCCGAGCGTGAACAGGACGACCGGCGTGCAGTACAGCGGCGTCAGCGCCAGCGTGGTGAGCAGCTGGAGCAGATCGTTGCGGGTCTCGCGGGCGAGCAGGCTCCGTGCGACGCGGTAGAGGGCTGCTCGAATCCGCGGTGGTCTCAGCCTCATGGCACCCCTCCGGTCGTCGGCTCGACTGGCAGCGATCTTAAGGAGGGAGAGGGCGCCGCTCCGAGCGTGCAGGCCTGCCCATCGGCGGTAGTGGCAGCACTACTGGGCGACGGGCGGCTGCACGCCTGACCGCTGCACACCTGGACGTTCGACCCGTTCTTCCGCCGGGCGCACTCCTGCTGAACCCCGTGCCGCACTCCGGCGCTCGGTGCCCCGTGGCCCGACCGGGTCGCGTCCCCCGGCGCTCCGGTCCGGTCAGTCGGTGGCCGCGGCCGGCCCGTCCCCGGGGCCGGCCGTGAGCAGGTCGCTCAACTGCCGCCAGGCCTCGGACGACTTGCGGTACGCGCCCGCCCGGTCGAGGGTCTCGGCGGCGAGCCGGAAGCAGTCCCTGGCCGCCGCCGTGTCCCCGGCCAGGGCGTGCGCGCGGGCCGCGAGCAGATGGCATTCGCCCCGCCCCGCCAGCTGCAGTTCGGCGCCGGACCCGCACGCCTCGGCCGTCAGCTCGAGGACCCGTTCGGGCTTGCCCTGACGCAGCGCCAGCTGGGCCTCGGCCAGCATGAGGTGGGCCCGGTCGTCCTCGCTGCCGACCAGGTCAAGGGCCTGGCGGGCGCGGGCGAGCAGCCGCTCCGCGTGCTCCGTCGCGCTGTCCGACAGGTCGTGCTCCAGGCGGAGCGCCGCGGACGCCCGGCGCAGGCGGGCCCAGTCCGCGAGGTTCGCGTCCGGGCGCAGACAGGCGAAGGCCTGCTCGTGCAGCCGCACCCCGTCCGCGGGCCGTCCGCCGTGGAAGCGGGCGCTGCCGGCCGCCCAGTAGACCTGGCCGCGCAGCTGCCGGGACGGGATGTCCCCGGCGATCTCCTCGAAGGTGTCGGCGAGGCCCGCCGCGTTCGCCGGCTCACCGCTGTCGGTGTAGGCGTGGATGAGGGCCAGCATCGCGCTCACCCGCCCGTGCGCGGTGGGCGGCAGCGTGACGGTGACCGACACGGCGTGCTCTGCGGCCCGTACGGCCTCGCCGAGGCGGCCCTGACGGCGGAGGTTGTCGGAGAGCGCGGTGGCGACGCGGGCGCCGAGCCGGGGCGTCTCCTGCGACAGGGAGGCCTCGGACAGGCGGGTCAGGACGGTGTGCTCCTCGGCGGTGTCGCCCAACTCCCTCAGGACCTCGGCGAGCTCCCAGGTCGCCTCCCACAGCACGTCCTCCTCGGCGTGCCCCGCGGCCGCGGCGCCGATGCCGCGCAGCAGCTCCGCGGCGTCGGAAAGATCGCGGTCCTTGCGCAGGTCGCGGGCGTCGAGGAGCCGCCCCGCGATGTCGAGCCGGCGGCTGCGGTGCCCCGCGTCGTCGTGGGACGTGGGATCGGTCAGGACTTCCAGGGACACTTCGAGCCGACGGGCGAAGAAGGCGGCGATCAGTTCGTTGGGCGAGCGCCGGCCGCTCTCGACGCGGGAGACGTAGCTGGCCGACACCTCGTCACCCGCCAGTTCGGTCTGGGACAGGCCGCGTTGCACTCGCAGCTGCCGCAGTCTGCGTCCGAACGCGGGCTGTTCGATCATGATCGTCCTCAGGGGTCGCCCCGGCTTGCCGGGAGGCGGCAAGCGGCTGACACGCGGCAAGCCGCGTGACCACTGCTCGTGGTCAAGCGCCGCTGCTCGTGGTCAAGCACCGCATGGAGTTTGCGGCACTGTCGCCGTTTGGTACGGCGGCAGAGTAGGGCGAACGGGGTCGGACTGTCGAACCGCCCGCCGTGCGGTGTGCGACCTTGGCGGATTCTTTGCAGCGATGCAGGTCAAGGGGGCGCGGCAAGCAGTGTGCGGAAATGTGCCAGATGCGTGCCTGGTTGTGTGCCTTATGTGGCGAGTGCTGTCACACCCTTGGTGGGCGCTGTCACGTGTGTGACGCAGTTGCGGTCCGCCGAGGGCGTCACCGACGCCGTGGTGGCCGCCGTGCGCGCGCCGGGCGGCGGTGAACTGCGCCTCGCCGCCTACGTTGTGGCCGATGACGAGCTCGACCCCGAGGCGTTCCTCGGCGCTTGGCGCCGCGCCATCGCCCGGAGGAATCACAGGTGTCCGGTGGACGGGACAGGGCCGTGCGCTCCCTGCGCGGCCGCGCAGGCACCCTGCTGGCCGCCCTGCCCCTCGCCGCCGCCGCGCCCGCCCTCGACCCCGCCGTCCCCCTGCCCCAACTCGCCCCGCCCGTACGTTCGGTCGTTCTGCGCACGGTCCTGGTCGCCGCGCAGGACCCGGCGGTGCTGCGCGCCCACGAGGACACGCCGAGCGCCGCCGAACGCGTCCGGCTGCCCGGGGAGCGCCAGGAGCGGGGGCCCTGCGTCGCCGAGCGCGCGGGGCCACCCGGTCCCGTACGCCGCCACGGTCGCCCGGGGCCGTGCAGGGAACCGAGAACGTCCGGTGCGGCGCGGTACGTCGAGTGCGTGGGCGTCCCACCGGCGGGGGAGCGCGTGATGTCCGTCGTACGGCAGGACCCCACCCGCACCTGAAGCGCCCGCCCATCTAGGGAAAACCCCCGAACGCCAGCGGGATGGTTTGAGATCAACTCGCGTTGCGCATGGCTCAGATGGCGTCAAGAACCCGTTATCGGGCCACCCCCGCTCGACGCACACGTCCACCGGCCGCAAGGCCGGTGGCGATTACTGAAGAGAGGGCTCCGCGCACTCGGGCACGGAGCCATGTCATGACCCCCACATTGGAGGAACCCTCATGCGTCGTCGACTCGCAGCCCTGGCCGTGGGCGCCGCTGCCCTGCTGGGCACCGGCATCGCCGCGTCCCCGGCGTCCGCCGTTCCCGCGGACAAGGCGCAGGTGCTCAGCAGCTGGACGCAGACCGACGCGGGCAGCTACAACACCTGGGTGTCGGCCCGTAACAACCAGGGCGCCTGGAGCGCGTACCAGTTCAACTGGAGCACGGACTACTGCTCCTCGTCGCCGGACAACCCCTTCGGCTTCCCCTTCCAGACGGCCTGTGCCCGGCATGACTTCGGCTACCGCAACTACAAGGAGATGGGGACCTTCAGCGCCAACAAGTCCCGCATCGACAGTGCCTTCTACGCGGACCTGAAGAGAGTCTGTGCCAGCTACACCGGCGCCAAGAAGACCTCGTGCGACGCGCTGGCCTGGACCTACTACCAGGCCGTGGACAAGCTCGGCAGCGTCGCCCCGGCGAACGCCCGCTCCGCGGCCTGACCTGACCGGTGAGGGGGCGGGCCACCGCCCCCTCACCCCTTTTCCCCGGGCCGAGCGGGCAGGGCGGGCAGGGCGGGCAGGGCGGGGCGGGGCGTCAACCCGGGGATGTCATCCCCGAGTTGTACGACCCCGCTGCCGGTTGTCATCCGGGGCTGATTGGAGCACGGGCCACCGGTTCCTAGCGTGGAGCTGTCGTGCCGGAAGGCGCATGCCACGGCATGCCACGGCACGCCACACGGCAACGGAACACGGATGGAGAGATGCCCGTGAAGCGCAGATCGTTGTTCGGCGCGGCGGCAGCCGCGATCCTGCTCGGCACCTGTGCCGGCGCGCCCGCCCGGGCCGCACAGACGCCGACGGCACCCCGGGCGGCCGTACCGCGCCTCGCCGAGCCGGGCGGCAGCCACCCGGTGGGCCTGACCACGCTGCACCTCAAGGACCCCGACCGCAAGGACCCCTGGGTGCCGCGCGGGAACCGGGAGCTGATGGTGTCCCTTTGGTACCCGGCCGCGCGGCCCTCCGGCACGCCCTCGCCGTACATGACGGCCGCGGAGTCCCGGCTCTACCTGAAGTCCAGCGGGGTGACGCTGCCGCCGGACGTGTCGAGCGACGTCCTGAACAAGGTGGTGACCCACTCCACCGTGGACGCTGTTCCTGCACGGACCCGCACCGAGCGCCCCCTGGTCCTGCTCTCCCCGGGCTTCGGCATGCCCCGCGCCACGCTGACCGGACTCGCGGAGGAACTGGCGAGCCGCGGCTACGTCGTCGCCGGGATCGGCCACAACTACGAGGCGCACGGCATCACGTTCCCCGACGGGAACACGACCGACTGCGAGGTCTGCGCGGACCCCGACCACCGCAAGGTCGGGGACGCCCGCGCCGCCGACGTGTCGTTCGTCCTCGACGAGCTCACCGGCAGGTCCCCCGCGTGGCGGCACGGCCGGATGATCGACACCGGCCGCGTGGCCATGGTCGGGCACTCCGCGGGCGGCTACAGCACGATCCCCGCGCTGCTCACGGACCGGCGCGTCAAGGCCGGGATCAACATGGACGGCAACTTCCGCTACCCCGACGCCACGCCCCTCAACCGGCCGCTCCTGATGCTGGGCAAGCCCAGCCACGTCCCCGGCGGCCCGGACCCGTCGTGGGACCGCACCTGGCGCCAACTGACCGGCTGGAAGCGCTGGTTGAGCGTCGACGGCACCGAGCACGGCTCCTTCACCGACACGGCGCCCCTGGGCGAGCAGCTCGGCATCCGAGGTCAGGACCTCGACGGCGCCCGCTGCGACGCGATGACCCGCGCCTACGTCACCGCGTTCGTCGACCGGCATCTGCGGGGGCGGAATACACCCCTCCTTGAGGGGCCGTCGGTACGGTACCCGGAGGTGAGGTTCCACCGACCGTAACAACGGTGAACGGAGGGAACCCATCCGGACCGGCTCGGCGTGAACCGAGTGCGCGCAGCCGAAGCAAGCGAGCACGCGCGGCCGAAGTCATCGAGCGCGCGAAGCCGAAGCGGGGGGAACTCTCATGTCGCTCACGTTCCACAAGTCGTTCCGGATCTTTCCCGGAGTACGGGTGAACATCAACGGCCGCTCCTGGTCGATCACGGTCGGCGGGCGGCGCGGGCAGCACACCGTCAACTCCGACGGCCGGCGCTCGACCTCCGTGGACGTGGCCGGGTTCAGCTGGCGCTCGAACCGCCGCCACTGACCGGCCGGGGGCACCGGGGCGCGGCCGGTGTCCGGATGTGACAGGGAATCGTCATTGCGGCCATGCGTGGGGGCCGTGAGCATGGAGGCATGCCTCCTACGCACCACCGGGTCGTCATCGCGGTCTTTCCCGACGTCGACCTCCTCGACGTCACAGGCCCCGCCGAGGTCTTCGCGCTCGCCAACCGCGAGACCGCGGGCCGCGCCGGGTACCGGGTCCGCCTCGCGGGCCCCGAGGCCGGCGCGGTCCGGACGTCGGCGGGCGTCCGGCTGCTCACCGACGTGGCCTTCGACGACGTCGGCGAGCAGGTCGACACGCTGCTTGTGCCGGGCGCGGTCGACCTGACCGACGGCGGGCCGCGGGCCCGTATCGACCCGCAGGTCGTGGCGTGGGTGAAGGCGACCGCGCCGCACGCCCGGCGGGTCGCTTCGGTGTGCGTGGGGGCGCATCTGCTGGCCGCGGCCGGCCTCCTCGACGGGCGGACGGCGACCACCCACTGGTCGACCGCCGCCCAGCTCGCCGCCGACCACCCGGAGGTCACGGTCGACCCCGACCCCATCTTCGTCCGCGCCGACCGCGGCAGGCTGTGGACCGGGGCGGGCATCAGCGCCTGCCTGGACCTCGCGCTCGCCCTGGTCGCCGAGGACCAGGGCGAGGAGGCCGCCCTCGCGGTGGCCCGGCAGCTGGTGGTCTACCTCAAACGGCAGGGCGGCCAGAGCCAGTTCTCCGTGCCGCTCAGCAGCTCGGCGACCACCCGCAGGGACATCGACGAGCTGCGCCAGTGGATCGCCGGCCACCTCGACGACGACCTGTCGGCCGGGGCCCTGGCCGCCCGGATGTGCCTGAGCGAACGGCACTTCGCCCGGGTCTTCACCCAGGAGACGGGCACCAGCCCCGCCGCGTACGTCGAGGCCGCCCGGATCGAGGCCGCCCGGCGCCTCCTGGAGACCACCGACCGCCCGCTCGACCAGGTCGCGGCGGCGGCCGGGCTCGGCTCCGTCGAGACCCTGCACCGCGCGTTCAAGCGGCAGCTGGCCACCACCCCGGCGGCCTACCGCCGCCGCTTCCGCACCCAGACACCCTGACGCGCACACCGAGGCCAGCTGACGCGCACTCAGCCCCTGTGACGCGCACCCGGACCACCTGACCCGCACCACACCCACCGATCTGCCCGGCGCACCCGCGAGGCAGCGGGCCGCGCCCTGCCCGGATCCCTTACGAAAGGCCCCGTTATGACCACGATGCACCCGTCCCGGACCCTGCGCGACGTGAGCGGCCTGGACAACGAGCCGCCCCGCCTGAGCGAGTCCGCCCTCATCATGATCGACTTCCAGAACACCTACCGCACCGGCGTCATGGCCCTCCCCGGCGCCGAGGAGGCCATCGCGGCGGGCGCCCGCCTCCTCGACCGGGCCCGTGCCGCGGGCACCCCGGTCGTCCACGTCGTCAACGACGGCGGCGAGAACACCCCGTACGACATCCGCGCCCACATCGGATCGATCAGCGCCGAGGTCGCCCCGGTCGACGGCGAACCGGTCGTGGTCAAGCAGGTCCCCAACGCCTTCCACGCCACCACGCTCGAACAGACGCTGCGCGACCTCGGCGTGAGCCCGGGAAGCGACCTCGTACTGGCCGGGTTCATGACCCACATGTGCGTCACCTTCACCGCCCAGGGCGCCTTCCACCTCGGCTACCGGCCCACCGTCGTGGCCGAGACCACCGCGACCCGCGCCCTCGCCGCACCGGACGGCACGGTCCTGCCCGCCGAGGCGCTCCAGGCCGCCGCCCTGACCACGGTCACCGACCTGTTCGGCACCGTCGTCCCCACCGCCGACGGCCTGCGCGCCTGAGCGATGAGTTTCGCGGACGCGTTCCGTCTCTGCGTAGGAGGGAGCAGGCAGCCGAGGAAGGAGATGTGATGAGCACCGTGGTGATGCACAGCGTCGTGTCCGTGGACGGCTTCATCGCCGACGCGGACGACGAGGTCGGCCCGCTGTTCGACTGGTACGTCAACGGCGACGTCGCGCTCGGCACGGGCGGCAAGGTCTCGCGGGCCTCCGCCGGCTACGTCAAGGCGGTGTGGGCGGGCATCGGGACGACGGTGATCGGGCGCCATCTGTTCGACATGACCAACGGCTGGGACGGGGCGCCGCGGGCGGGCGAGCACGTGGTCGTCGTGTCGCACCGGCCCAAGCCCGCCGGGTGGCACCCCGAGGCGTCGTACCACTTCGTCGACGACGTGGCCCGGGCGATCGTGACGGCCAAGGAGCTCGCGGGGGAGCGGACCGTCGCGGTCGCCGCGGGCGACGTCGGCGGGCAGGCGCTCGCCCGCGGCCTGGTGGACGAGGTGGCGATGGACGTCGTGCCGGTGGTCTTCGGCTCCGGCAAGCGGTACTTCGGCGCGGTCGACACCCAGCACCTCCTGGAGGGCCCGCACACGGTGATCCAGGGCGACCGTGTGCTGCACCTGCGCTACCGCGTACGGCGCTGAGCGCGGCGCATGCGGCACAGCCCCGCGCCCTTCGGGGCGCTCCGTCCGGGGTATGGAGAGCGCCGCTCCCCCTACCCCGGGGGCGGGGACCTGCCGGTCACGTACCTGTGTGAGCCCCCGTGCGGGAGAATGCGGTCATGGACGATCTGACGCCGATACGGGTGGTGGCGGACCGGTTCGGGCTGCCCCTCTCCACGCTGCACTACTGGGAGCGGCGCGGCCTGGTGGAGCCGCACCGGCGGTCCGGGCGGCGGTACTTCGACGCCGAGCAGGTCTACCGCGTGGCGCTGATCAAGCTGTGGCGGGAGACCGGGCTCATGTCCGTCGAGGAGATCGGCACCCTGCTCCGCCGCGACGGGACCGACGCCGGCTGGCAGGGGACCGTGCACGGTCGCATCGCGGCTCTCGACGCGCACATCGCCCGCCTCGAAGGCGCGCGCACCTACCTCGGCCACCTCCTCACCTGCGCCCACGGCGACGCCCTGGAGCAGTGCCCGGCCTTCCGGGCGACCGTCCCCGTCTCGCCCTGACCGGGTCACCCGTCGCGCTTCTCCTGACCGGTCACCCGTCGCGCGGCATCGTCAGGGCCGCCACGCACGCGGCGGCGGCCACGCACCCGGCGGAGAGCAGGAACGCCACGCCGTAGCCGTGGGCGAGCGCGTACGGGCCGTGCGCGCCGCCGCGGCCGGGGTGCGCGGTGGCCCACGCGGCCGCGGCCGACGCCGAGACCGTGCTGATCACGGCGAGCCCGACCGCCCCGCTGGTCTGCCGGACGGTGTTGAGCACCCCCGCAGCGAGCCCGCTCCGCTCCGCGGGCACACCGCTCGTCGCCGCCACCGTGATCGGCGTGAACGCGGCGGCCGTACCGAACCCGAACACCCCGCCGGACACGACCACCGTCAGCGGATAGGACCCGTCCGCACCGAGGAACGCCGCCACACCGGCGAACCCGGCCGCGCCCACCAGGCAGCACAGCACGGACGCGCGGCGCGCACCGAGCCGCACCGTCAGCGGCCCGGCCGCCCGCGCCCCCGCGAACATCGCGACGCCGACCGGCAGATAGCCGAGCCCGGCGCGCAGCGGCGACCAGCCGTGCACGTCCTGCAAGTACAGCGAAAGGAGGATCGGACTGGCGAAGAAGCCGAGGCCGAGCAGGAACATCACCACGTTGCCGCTGCTCACCGCGCGCAGCCGCAGGACGCCGAGCGGCAGCAGCGGCTGGCGGGCCCACCGCGCCTGGTGCAGCAGGAACACCCCCACCAGCGCGACCCCGCCGAGCAGCGGTCCCAGCACCTCAAGGCTCGTCCAGGCGGCGACCGCGGCGCGCATCACCGCGTACACGACACCGGTCAGGCCCGCCGTGGCGAGCGCGGCCCCCACGACGTCCAGGCGGGGACGGCCGGAGAGGTCGTGCCGCTCAAGCCCGCGCGCCGCGCCGACGAGCGCGAGCACCCCGATCGGGACGGTCACGAAGAACACCCATCGCCACCCGGCGAACTGGGTGAGCACCCCGCCGACCACGGGCCCCGACGCGGCCCCGACCGCCCCGACCGCGCTCCAGGTGCCGAGCACCCGTGCGCGCCGCGCCGGTTCGGTGAACGTCGTCGTCAGCAGCGACAGCGTCACCGGCATCAGGAGCGCCCCGCCGAGCCCCTGCGCCGCCCGCGCGGCGAGCAGCGCCTGTGACGTCGGCGCCGAGCCGCAGGCGACCATCGCCGCGGTGAAGAGCGCCATCCCGGCCAGCAGCGTCGCCCGGTGCCCGAACACGTCCGCGCACCGGCCACCGAGCAGCAGGAATCCGGCGAAGGCGAGGGTGTACGCGTTGACCACCCAGGGGAGCGTGGCCGGGGAGAAGCCGAGCGCGGCGCGGAGGTCGGGCAGCGCCACCGACACGATGGTGGCGTCCAGGATGACGACGAACGACCCGGCGCAGGCAAGGGCCATGACGAGCCGTTCATGACGCCGGGCGTCGCGCTCCGCA
Organism: Streptomyces sp. NPDC059003; assembly: GCF_042740445.1. Taxonomy (NCBI): domain Bacteria; kingdom Bacillati; phylum Actinomycetota; class Actinomycetes; order Kitasatosporales; family Streptomycetaceae; genus Streptomyces; species Streptomyces sp. NPDC059003. Next base: position 49,233 of record NZ_JBHYJH010000028.1, read on the forward strand.
GGCCGCGTCGCCCCGCCGGGCCGCATGCGCGTGCTCATGCGGGTCCCTCCTCGTCGGCGCCCGGCCGGACGCCGACGTCCCGGCTCAGGACGGGCCGGGCGTGGCGCGCCGCGGTCACGGCGAACAGGCCGTCCACGGCCGTGCGTCGGGCGGTGTACGCGGCCGCGAGCCCGGCGATCTCCCGCTCGCCCGCGGGCAGTCCGGCGGCGGCGAGCAGGCCCCGCACCGTGAGGGCCGTGTCGTCGTCCGCGGGAGTCCCGGCACGCTGCCCGGTCATGCGCTCACCTCCGTGGCAGGAGCGACGGAGGCGGGTGCCGCCCCGGCCGCGTACGGACCGTCAGTCGCGTACGGATCATCAGCCGTGTACGGATCAGGGGCGCGCCGGTGCCAGTCGGTGTGCCGCTGGAACGCGTCGCCGACCCGCAGGACCGTGGCGTCGCCCGCCACAGGCCCCGCGATCTGCAGCGACAGCGGAAGCCCCGTCGCGGTCCTGCCCATCGGCACCGCGAGGACGGGGTTGGCCAGCGGGCTCCAGTACGGCGTGTGGACCTGCCCGAAGACGCCCGCGTGGTCCTGCTGGCCCGCCGCGTCCGCCAGGGCGTCGAACGGCGGCGCGCCGATCGAAGCGGTCGGGCACACGATGACGTCCACCTCCGCGAACAGCGCGTCCACGGCCCGCTGTGCCACGCGCCGTACGCGCTGCGCCTGGACGTAGTCCGCGGCCGACACCAGCGCGCCCGTCGCGAGGAACCCGCGCGTCGCCACGCCGTAGTCGTCCCAGTGCCGGGACAGGGCGGCGCGGTGGTGGGCGAGGCCCTCGCCGGCCGCGGTCACGAACAGCACGGTGATCAGCTCGTGCCAGTAGGGCAGCGTGACCTCCACGGGGGCGGCGCCGAGGCCGGTGAGCACCGACACGGCCGCGTCGAAGGCCCCGGGCACCGCCGGATCGCCGTCCGCGGGGAAGTGCCGCTCGCGCACGACGCCGACGCGCGTCCCGTCGAGGTCGCCGCCGAACAGCGGCTCGCTGAAGCGGGAAGGGCCGCCCTCCGGCGTTCCGGCGATCACGTGGAGCACCGCCGAGCAGTCCCGGGCGGTACGGGCCAGCGGGCCGACGCGGTCGAGGCTGTACCCGAGCGGCACGCACCCCGCACCCGGCACCAGCCCGAACGTCGGCAGCAGGCCGGTGGCCCCGCAGAACGCGGCGGGCATGCGGATGCTCCCGCCGGTGTCGCTGCCGAGCCCGGCCAGGAACATGCCCGCCACGACGCCGCTCGCGGAGCCCGAACTCGAGCCCCCGGCCCAGCACTCGGGCCGCCACGGGTTGCGCGGGAACGGGAACGGCTTGTCCTCCTCGGGCAGTCCGCAGCCGAACTCCATCGCGGTCGTCTTCCCGGTGAGCACCGCACCGCCCGCCCGCAGCCGCGCCACCACCGTGGCGTCCCGCCCGGCCCACGGACCCTCGTCGTGGACCAGGCTCTGCGCGGTCGTCGGCCCTTCCGCCGCCGCGATGGTGTCCTTGACCCCGAACGGGATGCCGTGCAGCGGCCCGCGGTCGACCCCGCGCGCCAGCTCCTCGTCGGCGCGCCGGGCCGCGGCCCGCGCCTGGGCGTCGAAGCGCGTCACATACACCCCGAGCGGCCCGTCGGCGCGCTCGGCCGCGGCGACGGCCGCCTCGGTCAACTCGACGCTGGTCACCGTCCCGTCCCGCAACGCCCGCGCGGCCCCGGTCACGGTCAGCACGTCCCTCACGTCCCACCTCCGTATACGTCTCCGTGTACGCCGCCTCATGCGGGCGGCCGGTGGAACGGGACCCTCCCAATTCAACCCGGGTTGAACGCAACCTCGGCGGTGTCCAGCAGGCCCACCCGGGGCCGACCCACAGAGGGAGAAGGCGTGTTGTGGCCCCCGGAGCCATAGGGGGAGGCGCGCACCGGCTCCTACATTTCCTGTGCATGACACGCTCTCCGAGCAACATGACACGCTCTCCGAGCAGGACGACACAGCTGGCGACGGCGCTGGCCGCCGCGCTCCTCGCCCTCGCCTTCCTCCCGGCGCCGCGCGCCACCGCCGTGCCGCACGCCGAAGCCGTCCAGGAAGTCACCGGATTCGGCTCCAACCCGGGCCGGTTGAGGATGTTCCGCTACGTCCCCGACGGGCTGCCCCGAGGACGGCCCGTCGTCGTGGCCCTGCACGGCTGCACCCAGAACGCCGCCGGATACGGCACCGGAAGCGGCTGGACCGAACTCGCCGACCGCTGGGGCTTCTCCCTCGTCCTCCCGCAGCAGCAGCCCGCCAACAACCCCTCCTCGTGCTTCAACTGGTTCCTGCCGGCCGACACGACCCGCGGCCTCGGCGAGGCCGCCTCCCTCGCGCAGATGGTGGACCGACAGCTCACCGACACCGCCGCGAACCCCGCGCGCGTGTACGTCACCGGGCTCTCCGCGGGCGGCGGGATGACGTCCGTGATGATGGCTGCGTACCCGGAGAAGTTCGCGGCGGGCGGCGTCGTCGCCGGACTGCCGTACGGCTGCGCGCAGGCCGCCGCGTCGCCGTGGGTGTGCATGAGCAGCGGCGGCGGCCAGACCCCGCGGCAGTGGGGCGACCGCGTCCGCGCCGCACGCCCCGGCTACGGCGGCCCCTGGCCCACGCTCACCGTCCTGCACGGCACCGCCGACCAGAAGGTCGCCCCCGTCAACATGACGGACCTGACGGCGCAGTGGACCGACGTCCACGGCACCGACCGGGCGCCCGACGCGACGGACACCGTCGCCGGATATCCGCACCAGGTCTTCCGGCGCGCGGACGGCAGGGCCGCCGTGGAGACGTACGCCGTCACCGGCATGGCCCACGGGCAGCCCGTCGCCCCCGGCACGGGCAGCGAGCAGTGCGGCACCGCCGGGCCGCACCTCCTGGACGTCGGGCTGTGCGCGGCCCACCGCCTCGGCCTGACCTGGGGGCTCGACACCTGACCGTAGGGCCGGACACCATGCCGACGCGGGCGAGTGTGGTGTCCGGCCCCATGGGCGGCACTCCGCGCCGACCTTATGTTTCCGGCCATGACCAGCCAATCCCCTCTCACGCCCGGCGCCGTCGACCTGAGCGGCCGCGTCGCCCTCGTCACCGGCGGCGGCAGCGGCATCGGCCGGGCCTGCGCCGTGGCGCTCGCGGCGGCGGGTGCCGACACGCACGTCGTGGACATCGACGCGGCCGCCGCCAAGGCCGTCGCGGACGCCGTCGGGGGTCACGCCCACACCGCCGACCTCGCCGATGCCGAAGCGATCGCGGCGCTGCCGACGGCCGTCGACATCCTCGTCAACAGCGCGGGACTCCAGCACGTCGCGCCGCTCACCGACTTCCCGCCCGCGCGGTTCACCCTCATCCAGCAGGTCATGGTCACCGCCCCGTTCCTGCTCCTGCGCCAGACCCTGCCGCACATGTACGCGCGCTCCTGGGGCCGCGTCATCAACATCTCCAGCGTCCACGGCCTGCGCGCCAGCGCCTTCAAGAGCGCCTACGTCGCCGCCAAGCACGCCCTTGAAGGCCTCAGCAAGGTCACCGCCGTCGAGGCCGCGCCGCACGGCGTCACCAGCAACTGCCTCAGCCCCGGCTACGTACGGACTCCCCTGGTGGAGCGGCAGATCCACGAGCAGGCCGCCGCGCACCACATCGCCGACGACACCGTCCTCACCGACGTCCTGCTTGCCCGCACCCCGCTGAAGCGCCTCGCCGAACCGGAGGAGGTCGCCGCGGCGGCCCTGTGGCTGTGCGGCCCGCACTCCGGCCACATCACCGGCATCTCCCTGCCCCTGGACGGCGGCTGGACCGCCACCTGACCCCCGCCCGTCCCCGCCCGTCCCCGCACCCCACGTCAACCGTCCGCCCGCGACCGGAACACGGTGATCCCCATGGCGCGTCCCCGCAGCAGCATCGTCAGGATCGTCGGTGCCAGCCTCATCGGCACCACCATCGAGTGGTACGACTTCTTCCTCTACGGCTCCGCCGCCGCCCTCGTCTTCAACGAGCTGTTCTTCCCCACGGCCGACCCGCTCACCGGCACCCTCATCGCCTTCATCACGTACGCGATCGGCTTCCTCGCCCGGCCGCTCGGCGGCGTCGTGTTCGGGCACTTCGGCGACAAGGTCGGCCGCAAGAAGCTGCTCGTGCTCAGCCTGCTCCTGATGGGCGGCGCGACCTTCGCCATGGGCCTACTCCCCACGTACGCGGCCATCGGCGTCGGCGCGCCGGTCCTGCTCACGGTGCTGCGCCTGGTGCAGGGCTTCGCGCTCGGCGGGGAGTGGGGCGGCGCCGTCCTCATCGTGTCCGAGCACGGCGGCGACAAGCACCGCGGATTCTGGGCCTCCTGGCCGCAGTCGGGGGCGCCCGGCGGCAATCTGCTCGCCACCGGAGTCCCTCGCGCTGCTCGCCGCCGTGCAGTCCGAGGACGCCTTCCTCGCCTGGGGCTGGCGCGTGCCGTTCCTGCTCTCCGGGGTCCTGGTGATGGTCGGCCTGTGGATCCGCATCTCCGTCTCCGAGTCGCCGGTCTTCCTCGAAGCACAGGCCAAGGCCGAGGCGGCCGCCGCCCGGGGCGCGAAGGAGGAGCCGCCCGTCGTGGAGGTGTTCCGCAAGAGCTGGCGGCAGGTCCTCACCGCGATCGGCACCCGCTTCGGCGAGAACATCTCGTACTACGTCCTCACCTCCTTCGTCCTCGTCTACGTCACCAAACACCTCGACCTGCCCAAGAGCACCGCCCTCAACGCCGTCCTCATCGGCTCCGCCGTCCACTTCGTCGCCATCCCCGCCTGGGGCGCGCTCTCCGACCGGATCGGGCGGCGGCCCGTGACGCTCATCGGCTCGGTGGGCATGGCGCTGTGGGCGTATCCGTTCTTCGCGCTCGTCGACTCCGAGTCGTTCGCCGTGACCACGGCGGCGGTCACGGTGGGGCTGCTCCTGCACGGGGCGATGTACGGGCCGCAGGCGGCGTTCATCTCGGAGATGTTCGACACCCGGGTGCGCTACTCCGGCGCGTCGATGGGATCGCAGCTCGCCTCCATCGTCGCGGGCGCGCTCGCCCCGATCATCGCCGTGGAGCTCCTGAAGGACTACGACTCGTCGGTGCCCGTCGCCCTCTACCTGTGCCTGGCCGCCGTGGTCACCACGGTGACGGTGGCCCTCGCACGCGAGACCCTCGGGCGGGACCTGCGGCACTCCGAAGGCGCCGGGCCCGAGGTGGTCAGGAGCGCGCCCGCCCCCGTACGCTCCGGCGAACCGTCCTGAGCCGCGTGGTCCCGCGCGCGTCAGGGCCACGACCCACGGACACGGGCCACGGACACGGACCACGGACACGGACCACGGGCAACGGCTGGAAGGCGACGACAGACATGGCACCGCCGCACGGGGTGGCCGCCGCGGCCCTGCGGGAACTGCTCGACCTGCTCGGGCGGCAGGCCCCCGCCGAGAGCTTCGCGCGCCCGGCCGCCACGGCGCGCGAAGCCGGGGCGGGCCGGGCGGAGCTCGCCCTGGTCGAGGAGGCCACCCAGGCGGCGCTCGCCATCCGCCGCACCCTCGACCAGCACCGCCGCCGCGAGGCCGAGCTGGCCGCGCTCTTCGACACCGCGAGCGACCTGGCCGCGCTGAGCGACCTCGACGCGGTCCTGCGCGCCATCGTGCGCCGCGCCCGGCTCCTGCTCGGCACGGACGTGGCGTACCTGACGCTCAACGACCCGGCGGCGGGCGGCACGTTCATGAGGGTCACCGACGGCTCCACCTCCGCGAAGTTCCAGCAGCTGCGGCTCGGCATGGGCGAGGGCCTCGGCGGCCTCGTCGCCCAGACCGCCCGGCCCTACGCCAGCGCCGACTACCGGACCGACACCCGCTTCCAGCACACCGCGCACATCGACGCGGGCGTCGGCGAGGAGGGCCTGCGCGGCATCCTCGGCGTGCCGCTGCACGTCGGCAGCCGCGTCATCGGCGTCCTGTACGCCGCCGACCGGCGCCCGCGCGACTTCGCCCCCGACCAGATCGCGCTGCTCGCCTCGCTCGCCGACCACGCCGCCGTCGCCATCGACAGCGCCCGCCTCCTGGAGGAGACCCGCGCCGCCCTCGTCGAGCTCAACGCCGCGACGGCCACCGCCCGCGCGCAGAGCGAGGCCATGGCCCGCGCCGCCGCGACCCACGACCGGCTCACCGACATCGTCCTGCGCGGCGGCGACGTGGCCGACGTCGCCGCCGAGATCGCCGCGCTCCTCGACGGCGGCCTGGTCATCCAGGACGCCGACGGCACCGAACTCGCCCGCGTGGGCGCCGACGCGCCGACCCCGCCCGCACGCGGGGTGGCGGCGTCCCGCTCCGGGGGCCGGGCCGTGCCCGTCGACGGGATCTGGGTGTCCGCCGTGCTCGCCGGGCCCGAACTGCTCGGCAGCATCGCGCTGAGCGGCCGCCCCGACCTGACCGACAGCGACCGGCGCCTGTTCGAGCGGGCCAGCCTGGACACCGCGCTGCTGCTGCTCCTGCGCCGCTCGGTGGCCGAGGCCGAGGACCGCGTGCGCGGCGAGCTCCTCGACGACCTGCTCACCGCCGCCCACGCCACCGACCCGCGCCGCTCCGGCAGCCTCACCCTGCGCGCCCGCCGCCTCGGCGTCGACCTCGCCGAGCCGACCTCCGTCCTCGTCCTGCACTGCGAGCCGGACCTGCGGGCCCGCCTCACCACCCAGGCGATACGGCGCGCCCGCGCCCTGCGCGGTCTCGCGGGCCCCCTCGGCGGCCACGTCGTGCTGCTCGCGCCGACCGCGCGGCCCGGTCCGCTCGCGGCCGACCTCGCCGCCGAACTCGGCGCCGCGCTCGGCACCTTGGTGACCGTCGGCGCGGCCGGACCCGCCCGCGGGCAGGACCGGCTGCCCGCCACCCACACCGAGGCCCTGCGCTGCCTCGAAGCCCTGACCGTCCTCGGCCGCACCGGCGAGGGCGCGAGCCTGCCCGACCTCGGCTTCGTCGGCGTACTCCTCGGCGACCAGACGGACATCGCCGGATACGTGGGGCGGGTCATCGGCCCCGTCCTCGACTACGACACCGCGCGCGGCACCGAACTCGTCCGCACCCTGGAGGCCTACTTCGCCCAGGGCGCGAGCCTGTCCCGCGCCAAGGACGTCCTCCACGTCCACGTGAACACGGTCGTCCAGCGCCTGGACCGCGCGGCCCGCCTCCTGGGCGCCGACTGGAACACGCCGGACCGGGCGCTGGAGATCCAACTCGCCCTGCGGCTGCACCGGTTGAGCGGGGGCTCGCCGGGGGCGGCGGGGGCGGTGGGGCCCTCGGGGGCCTGAGCCCGGGTGTGCGGTCTGCGCCAACGGGCGCGGCGGGGCCCGCCATTCCGCGATCGGGGGATGGCGGGGCGGCTTTGTCCCGACTCACGATGGTTCGGTCTCACGACCATGGGCCTCACGACCAAGGGCCTCGTGGTCATCGACCTCATGACCATCGACAGGGGGAACGGATGAAGATCGCACACAGGGTGGCGCTCGTCGCGGCCGCGACGCTGGTGGCCGCCACCGGAACGGCCGTCGCGAGCACGGCGTACGCGCAGGCCGGGACGGGCTCTGCCGTGGGGGCGCACGACAACGGCTCGCGGAGCGAGGTCCGGACGGTGCCGGCGGCGCCGGACAACCCCGGCCCGATCCCGCCGTTCGCGCCGGGCGGGGCCTTGGGTGACCCCACGCCGATCCCGCCGTTCGCACCGGGCGAGGCCTTGGGTGATCCCGGTCCGCTCCCGCCGTTCGCACCGGCGGACGCCCCTGACGGGACCACGCCCTACCCGTCGTTCGCGTCGGCGGAGGCCCCTGACGGCCCCTCCCCGTGGCCCCCGCTCGCGGCTGCTTCGGGGAGCTGACTTCTGCTCAGGTGTGGCCGGACGCCTGGTCCGGCCACCCGGTACCGGTACCCGGCGCCGTCGCCTCACCGGTCCGCGTCGGCCGCCGCCGAACCGTCGGGGACGAGCACCACCTTGCCCGCCACCGTCCCCGACTCCGCGAGGCGCAGCGCGTCGGCGGCCCGGGACAGCGGGACGCGCGCGGCGACCTGGGCCTGGAGGCGGCCGTCGGCGAGCAGGGCGAAGACCTGACCGAGGTCGGCGCGCAGCCGTGCGCGGAAGGCGTCGGGGCGGCGGCGTCCGGCCCAGATGTTGTAGAAGTGCGCGCGCCGTGAGTTGGGCAGCGCGTTCCACAGGGCGAGGCGGGCGAACAGCTTCAGGACCGGAGCCTTCGACGATCCGGTGACGTCCCGGGTGGACGCCGTCCCGTACGACACGAGCGTGCCGCCGGGCGGGAGCAGCCGGAACGACTCCACGACGCCCTCGCCGCCCACGTGGTCGAAGACGGCCCGCACCCCGTCGGGCGCGAGGCCGCGCAGGCGCGCGTACAGATCCGGGTCGCGGTAGTCGACGGGCGTCACGCCGAGCTCACGGAGCCGGTCGTGGTGACGTCGGGACGCCGTGCCGAGCACGCGGACGCCCGCGACCCGGGCGAGCTGGACGAGCGCGGAGCCGACGCCGCCGTTCGCACCGAGCACGACGACGGTGTCGCCCGCCTCGACGCGGGCGGTGCGGTGCAGCATCTGCCAGGCGGTGACGCCGTTCACGACGAGCGTCTCGGCGTCGGCGGAGCTGACGGACTCCGGCACCTCGACGAGGTCGGCGGCGGGCACGACCACGTGGCTCGCCCAGGCGCCGGTCTTGGTGAGCGCGGCGAACCGGCGCCCCACGAGGCGCGCCTCGACCCCGGAACCGACGGCGGCCACGCGCCCGACCAGGTCATAGCCCGGCACGAACGGGAACGGCGGCTGGTCGAAGTACTTGCCGCGCCGCATCTGCTGCTCGGCGAAGGAGACGCCGGTGGCCTCCATGGCGAGCAGCACCTCACCGGGTCCGGGGACGGGGGCGGGCCGGTGGCGTACGTCGAGGCCCTCGGGGGCGACGACGCCGGGCAGCACGATCTCGGTCGTGACGGTGGGGGACGGGGTGGCTGTGAACGGGGCGGCGGCGGTGGTCGGGGCGGCGGCGGTGGGGGTCTCACGCATGGAAGTGCCTCTCGTTGTGGCGATAGGTGCACGCTGGAGTTAGAACCTCTAACCAGAGCGTGCGCCTCTATCCATAGACCTGTCAAGCCCTCTCTAACTTGAGTTAGAGTCTCTAACCACAGTGATGGCCGTTCAGCGAAGCGAAGGCCAGTCAGCGAAGCGATGGCCGCTCGACGAAGTGACGGCCGTTCGACCAAGTGAGAGGGCCCCGCCGTGGCAGACGACAGCACCGCCCCCACCCCCCGCCAGCGCTACCGCGACCAGGTCCGCGCCGAGATCAAGTCGGCCGCCCTGGAGCAGATCCGGGCCGGTGGCGCCCCCGCGCTCAGCCTCAACGCCGTGGCGAAGCAGCTCGGCCTCACCGGCCCCGCCCTGTACAAGTACTTCCGCAGCCGCGACGACCTGCTCACGGAGCTCATCTGCGACGGCTACGACGCCGCGGCCGCCGCCCTGCGCACGGCCGCCGCCCGCGTCGCCGACGCCCCGCCCCGCCGTCAACTCCTCGCCCTCGGCGAGGCCTTCCGCGCCTGGGCCACCGGCTCCCCGCACGTCTACCAGCTCCTGGCCGGTACGCCGTCCCCCACCTACCAGGCGCCGGCCGAGACCGTGGACCGGGCCCGGGCCGTGCTCGGTCCGCTGCTCGGCGTCCTCGGGCAGGGCGACTGCCGGGGCGCCGCGCTCGACCTGCGGGCCGAGATGCGGTTCTGGCTGAACGAGAGCCCCGCCGTGGAGGAGTGGGTCAAGCACTGGGCACCGGACACCGACGCGGCCACCGCCCTCGCGGGCACCGTCACGGCTTGGGCCCGCCTGCACGGTGTCGTCAGCCTCGAAGTGCAGGGCCTGTTCACCGGCATGGGACACCGCCCCGGCACGCTGCTCGCCGCCGAGATGGACGCGCTCGCCGACGCGATGGGACTTCCGGGGCCGGCGCGTTGACCAAAGGCCGGGCGGGCAGGATGGGGTGGCGGCGCGCGACGACTGCGCGCTGACGCTCCCTCATGAAAGGTGCCGGCACCCCCTCATGACAGGTACGCCGATGGAGAACGGGACCCCCGGGCAGCTCGCCCTGACCACCGCGACGCTCGACGAATGGCGCGTGGTCACCGGCTGGGCGGCGGACGAAGGGTGGAACCCGGGGCTCAACGACGCCGCGTCCTTCTTCGCGCAGGACCCCGAGGGGTTCTTCATCGGCCGCGTCGACGGCGAGCCGGTGTCCGCGATCTCCGTGGTCACCTACGACGCGGCGTACGCGTTCCTCGGCTTCTACCTCGTCCGCCCCGACCTGCGCGGCCGGGGCCACGGCTTCGCCACCTGGCGCGCCGCCCTCGCGCACGCCGGGGACCGCACCGTGGGCCTGGACGGCGTCCCCGCGCAGCAGCCCAACTACCGGCGCTCGGGCTTCGTGCACCGCCACGACTCGATGCGGTACGTCGGCCCGGCGGGCGGCGCTTCCGGCGCGCCGCGCGCGGACATCCGGCCCGTCGCGGAGCTGGGAGAGGCGGCCGTGGCGGCGTACGACAACGCCTGTTACCCGGCCGACCGGCCCCGCTTCCTCAGGTCGTGGCTGACGACCCCCGGCCACCGCGCGCTCGCGAGCGTCGCCGACGGCCGCGTCACCGGGTACGGCGTGCTGCGCCCGGCCCGCGACGCCGCGCGGGTCGGGCCGCTGTTCGCCGACACCCGCGCGGACGCCGAGGCCCTCCTGGACGCGCTGACCGCCGACCTGGGCGGGGCGCCCGTCGGCATCGACGTACCCGAGTCGAACGCGGAGGCCGTCGCGCTCGCCGAGGGCCGGGGCATGAAGCCGACGTTCGCGACGGCCCGCATGTACACCGGACCCGTACGGGACTTCGCGCAGGAGCGGGTGTACGGGATCAGCACCCTCGAACTGGGCTGACAGCACCCTCGAACTGGGCTGACGTCCGCCCCGCCGCGCGGACGGCGGGCCGTCACGTCACCGTCAGCGTCCGCTTGGCCTCGGCCGTCGAGCTGTTGCCCACGTACAGGTCGAACGTGCCCTCCTCCACGAGGAACTCGCCGCGCGGGTCGTTGGTCCACAAGCCCAGGTCCCGCGCGCCGAGACGGAAGCGGACGACCTTGGACTCGCCCGCGCGCAGCGACACGCGCCTAAAGCCGCGCAGCTTGCGCACCGGCTGCGTGACGCTCGCGGCGACGTCGTGGACGTACAGCTGCACGACCTCGTCGCCCTCGCGCCGGCCGGTGTTCGACAGCGTGACGGACACCTCGACCGTGTCGCCCTTGCGCAGGGCGGCGGCGGGAACACTCGCGCGGCTCAGTCGGGGCTCGCCGATCTCGAAGGTCGTGTAGCTCAGCCCGTGGCCGAAGGCGAACTGCGGGCCGGGCGGCAGGTCCAGGTACTTGGACGTGTACTTGTTGTCGGCGGCGTAGGGGCGGCCCGTCGACTCGTGGTTGTAGTGGATGGGGATCTGCCCGACCGCGCGGGGGAACGAGACGGGCAGCTTGCCGCCCGGGTTGACGTCGCCGAACAGCACGTCGGCGATGGCGTTCCCGGCCTCCAGGCCCGGGTGCCAGGCCTCGAGGACGGCGGGCGTCGCGTCCAGCCAGCCGCCCACGGTCAGGGGGCGGCCGTTGACGAGGACGACCACGAACGGCTTGCCGGTCTCCGCGATCGCCTCGACGAGGCGTTCCTGCGCGCCGGGCAGGCCGATGTCGCTGCGCGCCGCGGCCTCGCCGCTCAGCGCGGGCGGTTCGCCCACGACGACGACCGTCACGTCGGCGGCCCGCGCGGCCGCCACCGCGGCCGGGATGCCGGAGGTGTCCTTGCCTTCGGGGTCCACGCCGCGGGCGTACGTCACCTTCGCGCCGGGCGCCGCGCGCCGCACCGCGTCGAGGACCTTCACCGACGGGTACTTCTTGGCGGCGGCCGGGACGACCCAGGTGCCGAGCAGGTCGTCGGAGTCGCCGAACGGGCCGACGACGGCGAGGGACGCGACGGACTTCTTCAACGGGAGCGTCCCGCGGGCGTTCTTCAGGAGCACCATGGAGCGGGCCGCCGTCGCCCGCGCGGCCTTGCGGGCGGCGCGGTCGGGCCCGTCGACGGCGGCGCCCTCGTCGACGTACGGATGGTCGAAGAGGCCGAGCGCGAACTTCAGGCGCAGGATCCGCGTCACGGCGTCGTCGAGCCGCTCCGCGCTGATCCTGCCGTCGCGCAGCAGCTTCTTGCCGTGCGCGGCGAGGGTGGTGCTGACCATCTCCATGTCGACGCCCGCGTTCAGGGCGAGCCGGGCCGCGGCCGCGCCGTCCTCGGCGAAGCCGTGCGCGATCAGCTCCTGGACGCCGGTCCAGTCGCTGACGACGAAGCCGTCGAAGTCCCACTCCCGCTTGAGAATGTCGGTGAGGGTGTGGGTGTTGCCGTGCGCGGGCACGCCGCTGATCGTGTTGAAGGAGGCCATCACGGTCGCGGCGCCCGCGTCCAGGGCGGCCTCGAACGGCGGCAGGTACAGATTGCGGAGCCGGGACTCCGACACGTCCACGGTGTTGTAGTCGCGCCCGCCCTCGGCCCCGCCGTACGCCACGAAGTGCTTGGCGCACGCGGCGATGCGGTCCCGCGCCCCGTAGTCCCGGCCCTGGTAGCCCTCGACCTTGGCGGCGGCGAACGCGGCGGTCAGATACGGGTCCTCGCCGCAGCTCTCGGCGATCCGGCCCCAGCGCGGCTCGTGCGTGACGTCCATCATGGGGGAGAACGTCCAGTGCACGCCGTTGGAGCGGGCCTCCTTCGCGGAGACCTCCGCGTCGGTCCGCGTGACCTGAGGGTCGAAGCTCGCCGCCTGCGCCAGCGGGATCGGGAACGTCGTCCAGAACCCGTGGATCACGTCGAGGCCGAACAGCAGCGGAATGCCGAGCCGGGACTCCTCAACGGCGATGCGCTGGAGGGCGTTGGTGCTCTTCGCGCCGAAGATCGAGAGCACCGAACCGAGCCGCCCCGCCCGCGCGGCGTCCTCCACGTCCTTCGTCCCACCACCGCCGGGCCCGGTGTCCCAGGCCCACGCGAGCTGCTGCAGCTGGCCCAGCTTCTCTTCGACAGTCATACGGTCGAGCAGCTTCCTGACCGCGCGGTCGTGCGGGGTCGTGGCGCCGGGCCGCTGCGCGGTGCCCTGTCCCTGCGCGGGCGCGGCCTCGGCGGTTCCCGCGCCGAGAGCGCCGCCCGCGACGGCGGTGCCGCCCGCCGCCGACAGACCGGACAGCAGAGTACGCCTTCGTAGCTCTCGCATGCGTTCGCCTTCTCACGTCGGAGCGGGGGCCAACTGGGGGAGTGGCCACAAGAATTGAAGCGAAAGTACGTTCCTGGTACAGGCGGGTCAAGAGATGCGGCAGAGGCAGTCGAGTGGATCGAATCCGGCTTGACCTCAACATTGCTTGAGGTCGTACGGTTCACCGCATGAGCATGGAAACCACCGCGTGGACGCAGATGTACAGCGTCATGAACGCCCAGCAGGAACGCCGCCCCTTCGCCCGCGCCACCGTGCGCCGCATCGCCGCGTTCGCACGTCCGCACCGCCGCCGCATCACCCAGTTCGTGCTGCTCAGCGTCGTGACGGCGCTGCTCGCCGTGGCGACCCCCGTCCTCGCCGGGAACGTCGTGAACGCGATCGTCTCCGGTGACGAGTCGTCCCTCGTCGTCCGCTACGCCGTGCTCATCGCCGTCATCGCGGTGGCCGAGGCGGGCCTCGGGCTGCTCAGCCGCTGGCTGTCGGCGAACCTGGGCGAGGGCCTGATCCTCGACCTGCGCACCGCCGTCTTCGACCACGTGCAGCGCATGCCGGTCGCCTTCTTCACGCGCACCCGCACCGGCGCGCTCGTCAGCCGCCTCAACAACGACGTGATCGGCGCGCAGCGCGCGTTCAGCAACACTCTTTCGGGTGTGGTGTCCAACCTCGTCACGCTCGTCCTGACCTTCGGCGTGATGCTCGCCCTGTCCTGGCAGATCACGCTGCTCGCGCTCGTGCTGCTCCCGGTGTTCGTGGTGCCCGCGCGGCGCATGGGTACGCGGATGGCGCGCCTCCAGCGGGAGGCCGCGCACCACAACGCGGCCATGAGCACGCGCATGACGGAGCGCTTCTCGGCGCCGGGCGCGACGCTCATCAAGCTCTTCGGGCGGCCCGGCGACGAGTCGGCGGAGTTCGCGGCGCGGGCCCACCGGGTGCGGGACATCGGCGTCCGCACGGCGATGGCGCAGTCGGCGTTCATCACCGCGCTCACCCTGGTGTCGGCCCTCGCGCTCGCCCTGGTCTACGGCCTCGGCGGGTACTTCGCCCTGGAGGGCTCCCTCGAAGCGGGCGCCGTCGTCTCGCTCGCGCTGCTCCTGACCCGGCTCTACGCGCCGCTGACCGCCCTCGCGGGGGCGCGGGTCGAGGTGATGAGCGCCCTGGTGAGCTTCGAGCGGGTCTTCGAAGTGCTCGACCTGAAGCCGCTGATCGAGGAGAAGCCGGACGCCGGGAAGGTCCCCGAGGGGCCGGTGGCCGTCGAGTTCGAGGACGTCCGCTTCGGCTACCCCTCCGCCGACAAGGTCTCCCTCGCCTCCCTGGAGGAGGTGGCCACGCTGGACGGGCGGGGCGGCGCGGAGGTGCTGCGCGGCCTCAGCTTCCGCGCCGAGCCCGGCCAGACCGTGGCCCTCGTCGGCTCCTCCGGCGCCGGCAAGTCGACGATCGCGCAGCTGCTGCCGCGGCTCTACGACGCCGACGAGGGCACCGTGCGCGTCGGCGGCCAGGACGTCCGCGACCTGAGCGCGGACTCGCTGCGCGACACCATCGGGATGGTCACCCAGGACGGGCACCTCTTCCACGAGTCGGTCCGCGCCAACCTGCTGCTCGCCCGGCCCGACGCGAGCGAGGACGACCTGTGGGACGTGCTGCGCCGGGCCCGCCTCGACGACCTGGTGCGGTCCCTGCCGGACGGGCTCGACACCGTGGTCGGTGAGCGCGGGTACCGGCTCTCCGGCGGCGAGCGCCAGCGCATGACCATCGCCCGGCTGCTGCTCGCCCGGCAGCGCGTGGTGATCCTCGACGAGGCCACCGCCCACCTCGACAACACCTCCGAGGCGGCCGTCCAGGAGGCCCTCGGCGAGGCGCTCTCCGGCCGCACCGCCGTGGTGATCGCCCACCGTCTGTCGACCGTGCGGTCCGCCGACCAGATCCTGGTCGTGGAGGACGGGCGGATCGTGGAGCGGGGGACGCACGAGGAGTTGCTCGCGGTGGGCGGGCGGTACGCGGAGCTGTACCGGACGCAGTTCGTGAAGGGGGAGACGGGGGAGACGGGGGAGGTCGGGGAGGTGGAGGTGGCGGCGTAGGGGCCGCGCGGGGCTGCCGTTGTACTCTGCGTGAAGTGGTCGGAACGTAGTACTGCACACGCAGTGGTGTCCATGGTCGAGGGAAAACGAGAGGATCCGAAGCCGTCATGAGGCAGAACCCCGCCCGCCGCACCGCCCTGCTGGACGCCGCCATCGAGGTGCTCGCGCGCGAGGGCTCGCGCGGGCTCACGCTGCGCGCGCTCGACGCGGAGGCGGAGGTTCCCAAGGGCACCGCGAGCAACTACTTCACCAACCGTGAGGACCTGCTCGGCCAGGTCATGCGGCGCATCCAGGAGCGGCTGACCCCCGAGGAGAGCGATCTCGCCGCCACCATGAGCGAGCAGCCGTCGAAGGAGCTCGTCGTCACCCTGCTCAAGCAGCTCGTGGAGCGCATGCGGGCCGACCGCAGCAGCCATCTGGCGCTGCTCGAACTGCGCCTCGAAGCCACCCGGCGGCCCGAACTCCACGCCGAGCTGAGCCGGTTCATGGCCGAGCAGCTCGAAGCCAACATCGCCTTCCACCTGGACGCGGGCCTGCCCGGCGACCGCACCGACGTCGTCCTGCTCTACCTCGCCATGCTCGGCCTGATCGTGGACGACCTGACGGTGCCGGACCTGCTCACGCCGTTCTCCATCGACAAGCTCATCGAGGGGCTCTCGACGCGGCTGCTGCCCTAGAGCGTGTCCGACGGGGCGGCGCAGGTCCGGCACGGGGGCGTACGCCGCCCCGGAGCGGGGCGCAGTACCCTGGCCCGGTCGGCGCGTACCCCGCACGGGGGCGCGACCCATTCGTCACGGGAGCAACAGTCCATGCTGCGCACCATGTTCAAATCCAAGATCCACCGCGCCACGGTGACCCAGGCCGACCTGCACTACGTGGGGTCGGTCACCATCGACGCGGACCTGCTCGACGCCGCCGATCTGCTGCCCGGTGAGCTCGTCCACATCGTCGACGTCACCAACGGCGCCCGCCTGGAGACGTACACCATCGAGGGCGAGCGCGGCAGCGGTGTCATCGGGATCAACGGCGCGGCCGCGCACCTCGTGCACCCCGGCGATAAGGTGATCATCATCAGCTACGCCCAGGTCGACGACGCCGAGGCCCGCGCGCTGCGGCCCCGGGTCGTGCACGTCGACGAGGGCAACCGCGTCGTGGCCCTCGGCGCCGACGCCTCCGCGCCGGTCCCGGGCGCCGACGACACGGTCCGCGCCCCGCACGCGGTCGCGCGGACCTAGCGCAAGGAGCGGGCATGAGTGACGCCAGGACACCCTTCGGCATCCGTGACGACCGGGCGCACGGCGTCCTGACAGCGCACGACGACGGTCAAGTCGTCGGGCGGATCGTGTACTTCACGCTCGCGGAGCCCGAGGCGGCCCTCGTGCCCGTGCACACCGAAGTGCCGCCCGCGCACGAGGGCCGCGGCATCGCGGGCGCCCTCGCCACGGAGCTGTACGCCCTGGCGGTACGCGAAGGCCGCGCCGTCGTGCCGCTGTGCCCGTACGTCGCCAAGTGGGCGGAGCGCCACCCCGAGCAGGCCCCCGCGCCCTCCGCCGCGCTCGTCGAGGCCGCCCTGGCCAAGGTCGAGGAGGACCCCGCCACATGGTGACGCTCGCGCTCCTGCACACCTCACCCGTGCACGTGCCGGTCTTCGACGCGCTGCGCGACCAGGACCACCCCGGACTCACGCTCCGCCACGTCGTCCGCGAGGACCTGCTCGACCGCGCCCGCGCCGACGGGCCCGACGCGGTCACCGACGACGTCAGGGCGGCGCTCGCCGAAGCCGCCGCCGACGCGGACGCCGTCCTGTGCACCTGCTCCACCCTCGGTGCCGTCGCCGAGTCCCACGCGACCGCCGTCGGCGTGCCGGTCGTGCGCCTCGACCGCCCCATGGCCGCGGCCGCCGTACGGGCGGGCGGCACCGTCGCCGTCGTCGCCACGGTCGCCAGCACCCTGGAGCCGACCGTCGCCCTCGTGCGGGCGGAGGCCGAGCGCGCCGGGCTCCACGTCGACGTCCGCACCGTCCTGGTGGACGGCGCCTGGGAGCGGTTCGAGGCGGGGGACAGGGACGGCTACCTGCGCCTCGTCGCCGAGGCCGTGCAGCGCCTTGAAGGCGTCGACGCCATCGTCCTCGCGCAGGCCTCCGCCGCGGACGCCGCCGCCCGCGTCACCACCGCGTCGCCGGTCCTCGCCAGCCCCCGCTCCGGCCTGAGCGCCGCGGCCGCGCTGTGCGGACGGCAGGGGCGACACGGACGGTAGGGGCGCCAGGGGTGCCAGGGGCGGCAGGGACGGGAACGCGCCATATCGCGCGGCGCCGCACTGCTGTTCGACCTAGAGTGCGGGAATGACCTCAGTTGACGAACCCGTGATCAGCCCGACCGGCTGGGTGGCCGAACAGGCCCGGCTCTACGAGGAGTCGGACGGCACCGAGGGCACCACGGTCATGGGCGTGCCCTGCCTCCTGCTCGACTACCGCGGCCGCCGCTCCGGACAGTGGCGGCGCACGGTCCTCATCTACGGCCGCGACGGCGACGACTACCTGATCGTCGCCTCCAACGGCGGCGCGCCCGCCCACCCCCTGTGGTTCGTCAACCTCCAGGACGAGCCGGACGTGCGCCTGCGGGTCGGCCGCGAGCGGTTCACCGCCCGCGCCGAGACCCTGTCGCGCGAGGAGAAGGCCAGGGTCTGGCCGGGCCTGGTGGAGCTCTTCGCCCGGTACGCGGAGTACCAGAGGAAGACCGAGCGCGACATCCCGGTCGTGCGGCTCAGGCGTACGGCGCGTTCCGCGGGCTGACCAGCTCCGACGTGAGCGCGTGCAGCCGGTCGGCGGCGGCAGGGTCGAAGGCCGGGCCGCCGATGGAGATCGGCTCGTCCCGCGCGAACGCGCTCAGCGGCGCGGCGGGCGGGGCGTCCACCAGGGCGACGATCGGCTTGACGCCGTCCGCGACCGGCAGCCCGTACCGCTTGAGCGAGGCGACGTGGGCCGCGGTCGCCGCGTCGTACTCGCCGCAGAACCCCGTCGACACGGGGCCGGGGTTGAGCAGGACGTAGCGGGTGCGGCCCGGCGCGTGCCGGGCGGCGTACGCGACGCCGAGCAGGTCGTTGGCGCGGCCCGCTTGCAGCTGGGCGGCCACGCCGTCGTAGCCGCGCGCCAGCATGAGGTCGTCCCAGTGGACCCGGCCCATGGGGACGCCCGGACCCGACACGTTCACGATGACGCCCGGGTCGCCCAGGCCGTGGCTGAGCAGGAAGCGGCTGAGGTACTCCAGGGCGAACGTGCCCTCGATGCCCTCGGCCGTCTCCCAGCGGCGCGCGCGGAAGTAGCGGGCGCACAGCACCAGCGCGTCCACGGACGGGAAACGGGAGTTGAGCTCGTCCACCACCCGCCTGTTCTCGGCCATCAGACTCAGGTCGGCCCGCAGGAACTCGGCGCCCGGCACGGCCCGTGCCTTGGCCGCGTCGCGCCCGACGATGACGACCCGGTCGCCCCGGCCGAGATACGTACGGGCGAGCTCCCGGCCCAGGCCGTCGGTGCCTCCGGTGATCACGAGGGTCTTCATCGGGATGTCCTTACGGTGTCGGTGGGGTGCCGCTCGGCGACCGGCGGCCGGTGCGGGCGGCCGGGCAGCAGCGGGAGCGGCGCCACGACGGCCGCGAGCGCGGCGGCGGTGAGCCAGAAGATGCCGTGGACGCCGGACAGCACACCGTCCGAGGTCTGCAGCACGAGCGTGACGAGGGCGATGCCGAGCGCCGCGCCGAGCTGGTTGAGCATGTAGAGGACCGAGCTGCCCTGGGCCACCAGCGGGCCCGGCAGGGCGCGGTACAGGGAGCCCATCGTGGGCGCGCTGAAGCAGCCGCTGCCCAGGCCGACGGCGAACGCGCCCAGGGCGGGCCACACTGCGGGCGTGGCCGCGCCGAGCCGGGTGAACGACAGCGCGCCGAGCCCGGCGAGGAGCGCGCCGCCGATGGCCGGGCCACGGCCGCCGACCCGGTCCGAGAGCCGCCCGGCGAGCGGCATGGCGATCGCGCCGCCGAGCCCCACGGGCGCCATGAGGAGTCCCGCGGCGAGCACACCGCGCCCGTGCACCTGCTGGTAGTACAGCGGAAGCGCGTACAGCGTGGCGAAGTTGGCGAGCCCGCCGAGGCCCATCACGGTGACGCTCGCGGTGAAGCCGCGGTGGGCGAAGAGGCGCAGGTCGATCAGGGGCGTGGTGCGGCGCCCGCGGAGCGCGTGGACGGCGTACCCGGCGAGGAGCGCCGCACCCACGGCCAGCGGAAGGAGCGCCTGCCAGGCGGCGGGCGTGGCCTGCTCGGCCGTCTGCGACAGGGCGAGCACGAGCGCCGCGAACCCCGGTCCGAGCAGCGCGAGTCCGAGGACGTCGAGGCGAACGGGTGCCTGCCGTACGGGAGTCGGTGGGTCGGCGGGTAGGACACGCAGGGCGAGGAACAGCGCGAGCAGGCCGAGGGGGACGCTGAGCAGGAACATCCAGCGCCACGACAGACCGCTCAGGACGGCACCGCCCGCGATCGGCCCGAGCACCGGGCCGAGGGAGAGCACCACACCCATCAGGCCCATCACGCGCCCGGCCCGCCGCGGTCCGGCGGCGCGCGCCAGGAGGATGAGCACGAGCGGATCGAGCAGTCCGGCGCCGAGCCCTTGCAGGGTGCGGAAGGCGATCAGGCTGCCCGCGCTCCAGGCCAGGCCCGAGGCGAGCGATCCGGCCAGGAAGAGCGCGAGTCCGGCGACCCACAGGCGCCGGCCGCCGAACCGGTCCACCGCCCAGGTCGCGAAGGGAATCGTCGCGGTGACCGCGAGCAGGAAGCCGGTGGAGGCCCAACCCACCGTGCTGAGCGAGGCGTTGAAGGTCGCGGCCAGGGAGTCCGTGGCCACGGCGGCCATCGTGCTGTTGAGGATGCCGAGAAGCCCGCCGAGCAGGATCACTGCGATCATCCGCAGAAGTCGGAGGTCCAGGCGGTCGTCGCCCGGAGGAGTCGAGATTGAACCCATGGGTTCAACGTAATGATCTGATTGGTTCAAGCGCAACCGCCCTGAACAGAAAAATGAACCCGCGAGTACAATCGACGGCATGGCAGCGACCTCGCACGGCACGCGTGCACGCACCGACAGCACCCGGAAAGACGGCGCACGCACCGGCGGTACGCGGACCGGCAGCGGACGGACCGGCAGCGGACGGATCGACAAGCGGCAGGCGATCCTGGAGGGCGCCTTCACCGTGTTCGCCCGCCAGGGCTACGCCAAGTCCTGCGTGCAGGACATCGCCGACGAGGCCGGCGTGGCCAAGCCGACCGTGTACAACCACCTCGGCGACAAGGCCACGCTGTTCCGGCACGCCATGGAGGCCGCGGCGCAGACCGTTCTGAACGAACGGCTCGCCGCCCTCGACCCGCTCCTCGCGCCCGGCGACGACCTGCGCGCGACGCTGGAGCGCGTCGGCCACGAACTGCTGCGGCTGCACGGCGACGCGCGCTCATGCGCCCTGCGACGGCTGCTGTACGCCGAGGTCGCGCAGTTCCCCGACATGCTCGGCACCGTCAGCGAGAGCGGGCCGCACCACCTCGTCCAGGCCCTCGCCGACCGCATGGCCCGGCTCGCCCTGTCCGGCCGGCTGCGCGCCGGTGACCCGGAGCGGGCCGCCGAGCAGTTCATGGCGCTGCTCGTCGGGCCGCTCGAAGCCCGCTCCCGGATGGGCACGCGTGCCATCGGCGACGCCGAGCTCGCCGGCATCGCGCGCGCCGCCGTGGACACCTTCCTGCGGGCCTTCGGGGTGTGACGGGGAGTGGACCCGGCGGGCGTGGGCACGCGAGGCGGGAGAAGGTGGAAACCGTCGTACCGGCCCGCCGGATCCGGCGGGGCGCCCCCTCAGCACCACGGGAGGAACAGATGACCGACCCGTTCCCCACCCCCGTCCCACCGGGCCCGACCCCCGGCCCCCGCCCGAATCCGCAGCCCGAGCCGGGCCCGCTCCCCGGCCCGGGGCCCGTCCCGGAACCCCCGCCGTCCCCGGTCCCGAAGCCCCCGGGTCCGGACCCCGTGCCGGACCCGGACCCCACGCCCGAACCCATGAGCGGTGTCTCCTCCCCGTCCACCCGCCCCTGATCGCGCTGCGCGCCCGTCCTCACACGCGCCCTCAAACGCCGGACGGGCTGGAACC